>JBNMJJ010000247.1:0-4178 GCA_050873745.1 Lachnospiraceae bacterium
CCCCTGTCATTAGACTTTTGTTTTGTCTAACAAAAGGGGGTCACTTCATCCTCGACTAAAAGGGCGGTTACTTTTTTGTGTCATTTATGTAAGCTAATAAGATTGACACCCCATGGGTGTATTTTAGCAAAAAACACCATGTAGAACAAGAGCGGTATAAGATAATCCCCTATCCTATACCGCTCTTTTATCATTACTTTATAAGCTTATCCCACTAAGGACTGTTTCGCATTTTCCCACAGGCTATTTACCCTACTCTTCATACTCTTCCACGGTCTGGTAAAAACCAATCTTATTAGAATAAAGCTCGGGCATTCCCACAAATATTCCACCGTAATTATACCCGTCCTCCAAATCCTTTTCTCTTACAATCTCGATGAATACCGGAATAACTTCCTTCGTCCAGATGGTCAGTGAACCTTCGTATACCGTTCCCAGCTCCAGCTTCTCTCCACAATCAAAGCCGATGCCTGAGGTAGAAACATTGGTGACGGAAATCATCACATGCTCGGCTCCCTTACCGGAAAGATTATTGATGGTTAAATAAGCCTCCAAATCGGTTCTGGCATTTTTTCTTCTCTCATCCATATTGAACACCCCACTTTGTTGATGGTTTTATCATAACTCATTCGCTAAAATTTGTCAATTACAGCAGGCTCTGAAATTATATCCGCCACCCCTCACATCCATGTTCCTGTATTGATAGGACTGCACCAGAGATATTTATAGCGAAACTCCGTGCTGCACTACGGACAGATAACAGTCTGCCACCTCCTCCGGCTCCATCTTCATATCCTCTCTTACCCACCATTTCACCGTGTCCGCAAAGCTGCCCGTCAGGTAATTCTGCAAAAAGCTCTCCGGGAACCTGGATTTCTCCGATTCCAATATACCACCGAATAATTCCGCTGCCTCATAGCCGTTCTTCTGGAGGTTCCTGTCCACGATTCCACATCCCATAGCCATTCTATAATATGCCGGTCGTTCCGGGAACAAACTTTCTGCTCCCAGGATATGAGCCTTTTCCCCGATAACAACAGCAGCGCCTATGACTCAGTCCCCGGTCATTTTTGCCTTTCCTCTGTGTAAATCCATATCTTACCATTCTCCTACCATGCTGCTTCTCTCATGAATTTTTCTATTTCCAGCTCGGTCATGCCAAACTTTAACAAAATTCCTTTTATATCCTCCTCTCCGGTGTCTAGGTCTATTCTTTCAAAGTGGTACAATCCCTCCTCCAGTTCCATGTAAAAACAGCTTTTTATAACCTCTTTTCCTTTCTGTGAAAGTAATATTCCTTGATTTTCCATAGCTCAATCAGGATTTATGTGGGCGATGTCCGCAAGGTCGATGGTGAGAAAGTCCAGTCTATTGAAATCCATTACCGTTTCATCGGCAGTCTGCCGAATGATGCGGATAAAAAACAATTCTTAACTAAAAATCCCATTTAACAGAACAATTTGGCTGTAAATATCACTTTGGTCGGTGTTTACGGACGGAACATCGTGTAGAAAATCCACATATTTTCAGGAATTGCCTATTGTGGGAAATGTGGAGCAAAGCGGACTGAGCGAATTTTACAATCTCCTCTCCAGATACGGCTCCGATGATTCCTACACTTGTGCAATCCGGAAGCCAAGAAAAAAGAAAGCCGCTGTTGATTCGGAAGTCGAAAAACTCCGGAGGGAAAAAGAAAAGCATGAAAGAGCGTTGAAACGCCTCCAGAACCTTTTCCTCTACTCTGATTCTCCTATGTTCAGAAAAGGATTTTCTTATCAAAAAAATGAACTATCAAAGAATCTGGAGAAGGTAAACTCTATGCTCGGCATGGTTTCTAGAGGAGCGGATTCTGTTCTGACCGATGAAGAATTTGTCAAACAGGCAAGTCACCTATTTTTTACTCTGTATTTCTTTTATCCCCAGACTTCTTCATGAGAATATAACTCTCCTCTTTCAATTTCCTGTCTGGCATCCCGTATAGCCTCTATTTCATCCGGCGTTGCCGCATCCTCCTCAACAAATTTTAAGAGAATCCGGCAGACTGTATCAATTTCTTTTTCGTCTACTATTTCGACCAGGCCACGCAATGTTTCTCTGCTCATAAAACCACCTCCTACAATCCTTTATATGCTTCGCCTCTTGGCAGAACGACATCAATGATAATTGTGTCGTTTTCCATCTAGTAAATAACCCTATAATCACCAATCCTTAACCGGTATAGATTTGAGTAGCCTTGCAGTTTTTTAATATCTCCAAACGGTATTTTTTCAATTCCTGCTTTTACCCGGTCTTTTACTCTTATATCCAGGGATTTGATGCTTTTCCTTGCCTTTTTAGTATAAATAATGTTCGGCATATCGTGTTTCTCCATTCGATACTTATACTTTAGCGTGCGGATATGCCTCACGTCAAGCAGTATTTGAATTTTCTTTTCAGGATGAAAAAAGCTGGAGAATCAGCAACTCCAGCTCATTTCCTCCTTATTCCGTTGTTTACAAATATACGAAAACGGCATTAAACGATTAACATAGCATCCCCAAAGGAAAAAAAGCGATATTTTTCTCTCACCGCTTCTGCATAGGCTTCCAGTACCTTTTCCCTTCCGGCAAAGGCAGAAACCAACATCACCAGGGTAGATTCAGGAAGATGAAAATTGGTAATCAATCCGTCCAGAACCTTGAACGAATAACCGGGGTAAATAAAAATATCCGTATTTCCACAGCCTGCCTTCAGCCTGCCCTGCTCATTGGCTGCACTTTCCAGAGTTCTGCAGCTTGTGGTTCCCACACAGATAACCCGGCCTCCCGCCTCCTTTGCGGCATTAATCTTATCTGCCGCTTCCTGCGTAATCTCATAATACTCTGCGTGCATATGATGATTAAGAATATTTTCCACCTTTACCGGACGAAAGGTTCCCAAACCAACGTGCAAGGTTACATAGGCAATGTTCACACCCCTGGCCTCAATTTCCTCTAAAAGCTCCCTGGTAAAATGCAGACCAGCCGTAGGCGCAGCAGCCGAGCCTTCATACCTGGCATACACCGTCTGGTAACGGTTTTTATCCTGCAGCTTATGGGTAATATAAGGAGGAAGAGGCATCTCACCCAGACTGTCCAGCAGTTCTTCCCATATCCCTTCATATTCAAAACGAATCAGGCGGTTGCCCTCTTCCAAAATTTCCAGCACTTCTGCCTTCAGCCTTCCCTCCCCAAAGGAAAGTCTGGCTCCCGGACGGCATTTTTTTCCCGGCTTTACCAGGGTTTCCCAGAGATTCTTTTCCCTGCGTTTCAGCAAAAGCACCTCCACTGCCCCCTTCGTATCCTCTTTTTCTCCCAACAGTCTTGCGGGAATCACCCGGGTATTATTCAGCACCAGACAGTCTCCGGGTACAAGATAGTCCACCACCTCTTTAAAGATTCGATGCTCTGTTTCTCCTGTAGACCTGTCCAACACCAAAAGCCTGGAAGAGGAACGGTCCTCCAGAGGGTCCTGAGCAATCAATTCTTCCGGCAAATCAAAATAAAAATCGCTGGTTTTTAATTCCTTCATTGCTGTTTTTTGTCCTTCCTGATAAATGCGGGGCCCGAAAGCCCCGCATCTTCTCTTTACCTTATTATGCTTAGAGACAGGCTCTCTTTAAGAATGCCACATAGCCTCTCTTGGTTTCATATAAATCCCCCTTGCTGATAACCTCCCAGGGAGAGTGCATACTCATTACCGCAACGCCGCAGTCAATCACGTTCATGCCATAGAGGGCCAGAATATAGGCAATGGTTCCGCCGCCTCCTAAATCCACTCTGCCCAGCTCTGCGGTCTGGTAAACCACCTTTTCCTCCTCCAGCAGATTACGGATGTGGGCAATATATTCTGCATTGGCATCATTGGAGCCGCTTTTTCCTCTGGAACCGGTAAACTTGTTGAATACCATTCCCTGTCCCATAAATGCCACGTTCTTCTTATCAAAGGAAGAAGCATAGGTGGGGTCAAAAGCGGAACTTACGTCAGAGGACAGCATATCCGAAGCCGCCAGGCATCTTCTTAAATTCAATTCGCTGTATTCTCCAACCAGATTCAATAGCTCAGCCACCGTATTTTCAAAAAATCTGGACTGCATTCCGGTAGCGCCTACGCTGCCGATTTCTTCCTTATCCACCAGGATGCAGCAGGCCGTTCTTTCC
>JBNMJJ010000248.1:0-4168 GCA_050873745.1 Lachnospiraceae bacterium
CAGCGAAGACGCGCAAACGGCGCGTCGCCCAGAACCGGCGGATGCTCGTCGTCCGCCTGCGCGAAGACGCACGGCGGCACGGCGACGACCTTGCGGGAGGAAAGGTCAATGACCATCCACTCGCTCGTCGCAACGCCGACCTGCTCCGCGCCGACGCGCAAGACGAAATCGCGGTTCGCGGTAATGCGGCGTCCGCGGCGCGGGAACGTCATCACCGCAATCGTCTCCTCCCAGCGCGGAAGGCGCGTCATCGAAACGCGCAGGCGCGTGAGAACCCACGAGATGTCCTGCCCCTCCGCCTGGAAGTTCGACTTCGAGAACTGAAGCTGCTCGGCATGGAGGCTGGCGGCCTCCACCTCCCTGATTTCCTCCTCCTGACCGGAGGAATTTTCCGCCAGAAGCGCTTCCCCGGCACCTGCCCCGGCGATTGCAGTTATACCCGTTCCTGCAAGCAGGACAAAGAGAAGTAAGAAGATTGCTTTTAACTTATTTTTCCGCATAGACTGTTTCCCAAATTTAGCTCTTGTTCCTAATCTATGCCTGTTTTCTTTTTCTATGCCACGCTATTGACTGAAGTAAAGCTGAGCATAAAAGCCCTTCTTTTCCAGCAGCGTTTCATGATTTCCCTGCTCAATGATATTGCCGTCCTTCATCACCAGAATCTGGTCCGCATCCCGTATGGTAGACAGCCGGTGGGCTACGATAAAGCTGACCCGGCCCTCCATCAGTCTGCCGAATGCCTCCTGGATTTTCATTTCCGTTCTGGTGTCTATGGAAGAGGTAGCCTCGTCCAGAATCAGCATAGGCGGTAAAAACAGCATGATTCTGGCTATGCAAATCAACTGCTTCTGCCCCTGGGAAAGGCTTCCTCCGTCCTCCCCGAGCCAGGTATCATATCCATTGGGCAGACGTTTAATAAAGCTGTGGGCATGGGCGGCCCTGGCGGCTTCTATGATTTCCTCCCGGGTGGCCTTTTTGTTGCCCATAGCAATATTCTCCCAAAGAGTTCCTTCCTTCAGCCAGGTGTCCTGCAAAACCATACCGAAATTCAACCGAAGGCTTTTTCTGGTATAATCCCGGATGTCCACCCCGTCCACCTTTATGCTGCCTCCGGTCACATCGTAAAAACGCATCAGAAGATTAATCAAAGTGGTCTTTCCGCATCCCGTGGGCCCCACAATGGCAATTTTCTGTCCCGGATAAACCTCCAGATTCAATCCTTCGATTAACTTCTGCTCAGGCAGATAAGAAAAACTTACCTCTTCAAAGGAAACGCGGCCCTTTGCCTCCTTAAGCTCCTTCGCCCCTTCCTTTTCCGGGGTCTGCACCGGCTCCTCCAAAAGTTCAAAAATCCTTCCCGCACAGGCAATGGCATTCTGCAGCTCCGTTACCACCCCGGAGATTTCATTAAAGGGCTTGGTATACTGTTTGGCATAGCTTAAAAAACAGGACAGGTCGCCAATGGAGATTCCTCCCTGCACCGCCGCAAAAGCCCCGCTTAAGGCCACCGCCGCATAAACCAGACTGTTGATAAACCGAGTGCAGGGGTTGGTCAGGGAAGAAAAGAAAATAGCTTTCAGCGAACAGCCTTCCAGTTCATCGTTAATCCTTCCAAAGGTTATCAATGCCTTTTCTTCCTGTAAAAAAGCCTGTACGGTTTTCTGATTTCCAATCATCTCGTCCACGAAGGCGGTCTGCTCCCCCCGGATAACCGACTGCTGCTTAAACAAAGAAAAGGTGCTTTTGGCAATATAGTTGGACACCAGCAAAGACAGAGGGGTCAGGCATACCACCACCAGCGTGATTGGGGGATGCAAAAAAAGCATAAACAGAAGTGTGCCCAGAATGGTAATCACTCCCGTAAAAAGCTGGCTAAAGCCCATCAGCAGACCATCCGCAAACTGGTCCGCATCGGCGATAACCCGGCTCACCACATCCCCGTAAGGATGGCTGTCCATGTATTTTAAAGGAAGCTGCTGCAGCCGGGAAAAAACATCCTTACGAATATCCCCCACCACCCGGTAGCTGATTCGATTGTTCAAAAGGTTCATTACCCACTGGCAAAGGGAGGTTGCCAGCGCAATCACCACCAGACGGATAAGAATGAGATGGATAAGCTCAAACTCCACCTTCCCCCTGTCCACAATATGGTCGATTCCCTGCCCCACCAGAATGGGCGCATACAAGGTCAGCGCCACCACTGCACTGGCCAGTGCGACAGAAAGAATCAACTGTATTCTGTATCTTCGGATATACTGCCATACCTTGATGAGAATGGCTTTCTGGCCTTTTTTCATGAAGCGCTCACCTCCTTTTTAAACTGAGAAGCGTAAATTTCTTCATAGGTCTTACATTCTGCCAGCAAAGTCTCATGGGTTCCCATACCCACCAGCTCTCCATCCTCCAAAACCAGAATCAAATCCGCATGCTGAATAGAGACCGTCCGCTGGGAAACCAAAAAGACGGTGGGCCTGTCCTTCATTTCCTTAAGGGCCTTTCTCAAGGCCGCATCCGTAGCATAGTCCAGTGCCGAGGAGCTGTCGTCCAGAATCAGAATCTGTGGCTTTTTCACCAGGGCTCTGGCAATGGTCAGCCTCTGCTTCTGGCCTCCGGAAAGATTCCTGCCGTTTTGCTCAATGACAAAATCCAGGCCCCCTTCCTTTGCCTCCACCATTTCCTTTGCCTGGGCAACGGTCAGTGCCTCCCAGAGTTCTTCATCCCCGGCATTTTCCTTTCCCCAGCAAAGGTTCTCCCGGATGGTTCCCTTCACCAAAACGGCCTTTTGGGGCACCACCCCGATTTTCTCCCTGAGCTCCTTTTTGCTGTACCGGCTTACCTCTATGCCGTCGATACAGACCCTTCCTTTCGTGGCATCATAAAAACGGGGAATCAGATTCACCAGTGAGGTTTTTCCACTTCCCGTACCTCCAATAATCCCCACTACCGTTCCTTTTTTTACGGAAAAAGAAATATTCGTCAGGGATTCTTCTCCTCCCGTGGCATATTTTAGACTGACCCGGTCAAACACTACCCTGGGGGCTCCGAAAACCGGCTCCTCCAGAGTGGCATCCGGGTACTGCTGGCTGGATTCCATCTCAAAAACATCCTGAATACGGTTTCCGCAGGCCACCGCTTTAGTCAGATTAATCAGCATATTCGCCAGCTTGATTAATTCCTCCAGAATCTGTGCCATATAATTATACAGGGCAACCACCGCTCCCTGGGTAAGCAGCCCCGCATCCACCTGCAGGGCCCCCTTCCAAATCATCAAAGCGATTCCGATGTTGATAATACTGTAGCTTAAGGGGTTCAGCAGGGCTGAAATACGCCCTACAAACTCCTGCTGCCTGGTTAAGATGTTCTGCCTGGCGTTAAATTCACGCTTTTCATCCTCTTCCATGCCGAAAGCCCGAATCACCCGCATGCCTATCAGGTTCTCCCGGGTAGCCGCCAGCACCCTGTCCACCCTCTGCTGAACCCGCTTATACAGGGGAATGGTGAGAAACATAATCCCAAAAACGATGGCAGTCAGAGCCAGAATGGTAAGGCCGAAAATCCTGGCTACCTTCATATCGATATGGCAGGCCATAATAAAGGCTCCTGCCACCACAAAGGGGGAACGCAAAAGCAGACGCAAAGTCAGATTCATTCCCGCCTGAACCTGATTTACGTCGCTGGTCATCCGGGTAATCATCTGCGCCGTTCCCAGACGGTCTATTTCCGTGTAGGAAAGGGATTCCATATGGGCAAACAAAGCCTGTCTTATTTTTTTCACAAAGCCTACTGCTGCCTTTGCTGCAAAAAACTGAGCCGTTACGGAAAACAAAAGGCCCACAAGGCCCAGAAGAACCAGACAGACCACCATCCGAATCATATATGATGTATTATTTTCCCTGATGCCCACATCAATCAGAGATGCCACCACCAGAGGCACAAACAACTCCAGAGTAGCCTCCAGCAGCTTAAACAAAGGCCCTAAAACACTCTCCTTTTCATAACCCTTTAAGTACCGAAGTAATTTTTTCATCCTATCCTCCATGATTTAGCCTTCCAGCCCCCCAATCAACGGGGAGAATGCCCTTTCCAGGGCATTCTCCAGTGTGAAGCTAGAACTCCTTGGCGAAATGCCCTCTGGCATGAGCCTCTAGAAGTTCTCTTCACGCTATAC
>JBNMJJ010000249.1:0-4167 GCA_050873745.1 Lachnospiraceae bacterium
ATGGTGAAATCAGCCCGGAGGTCTATGCCCACCGCCTGATTCCCAAAGGTACCCCCGACAACCCAACGGCCGGCCTCTTCTCCACTTTGGGCGAAATCGGCTATGTGGATGAAAACGGGATAGAGCATCCGTTTTTCTCTAAAGCGGCAAAAGAGTAGAAATATCCTCTTCCTACCCTTTCCGTAATTTTCTCACCTGCTCCCAAAACAGGGGCTTTTGCATATAAAGACAGGTCTGATAGCTGTAAGCCTTATTAAAAACCTTGAAGACATCTTCCTCTGAGGACAATATCCTGCCCTCTATATCTACATAAACATCCTGCAGAGAATAGTCTTCTAAAGAAAAAATATTTCCACACAGAATAAAAGTCCTCTGGCATGGTCTGACGCTGCTGCCTGCAGCCCCCTCCTCCAAAATCTCCATGCCAGGACTGATTTCCTGTATCCATGCTTTCAATTCCTCTGTATCCAAAGTCTCATCCTGCTTTTTTATCCTGACACATGACAATCCTGTCAGTAAATCCTTTAACTTTTTACTGTTTTTATCCACTGTGAAAATACGGTTTTTCCCGGCCTTTCCCTTTACTCCATGAATAGCGTCATCATAAGCAAGCATAACCGTTTTGGAGCGGTTCGTCTCTCCTTTATAATATCCATCGTAAATAATCTCGAAGATGTCCTCCAGAAAACTTTCACACATACTCTCCAGCCTCTCTTCTTCGGTATACCTGATAAAAAACTGAATCCAGTTGCGCCAGGCATAATAGGTGGGAAAGGTACTGTCCGATTCTTTTTTCGCTCCCATACAGTGCAGCACTTTAGAAGCTCCTACAGAGGCAACCTTATATCCGGCAAGATTACACCGATAGCCCCATTCCGTATCATCCCAATACAAGAAATTATCCTCCGGAAGCATTCCTATTTCCCGAATCAGGGAAGTACGCACAAGCACTGAACAGGCCGCCACAGCATCCGAATACACCACCTCCGGCATGGTTCCGTCCTCTAAAAAATTATGATATTTTGCTTCACAGGAAAAAGTCTCCCAATTTACGTCAATACCGAACTGCTGTACATAATCCGGCGCCTCCATATGGTACACCTTCGACCCTGCCATTCCTACATCAGCATGCTTTTCCAAAAAAGAATACAGCTCTCCGATTGCCCCTTCGTCCACCAGCACATCGTTATCCAGGCACCACACATAGGCATAATCCTTCTCCAGGGCATAACGGATTCCGGTGTTAAAGCCCCCGGAACCTCCAAGATTCTCCTTATTTACCAGTAACGTTACCCTGCCTTCGTATTTTTCCCTAATCTGTTTTACCGAATCATCGGTGGAAGCATTGTCCACCACAATGATGTCAAAATCGGTAAATTCGGATTCCAAAACACTTTGTATACACTCTGTAACGTAACGGCTTTTATTGTAATTACAAATGACCGCTGCAATTGATTTAGTTGCTTTCGTTTCCATTTTACTCTTACGCTTTCTTCCTGGTATAAAAAATGCTCCGGCACAAGAAAATCTGGATGCCAAAGCACTTTTTACTATACCCTATATTTCATCCGCTTGATACGCTGACGTTTTCTATATGGTTTTGAATTTGGAAACTTCTCCCTTTAATGCCATCGAAACGCCGTCGTTTACCTCGGTATATTTCATAATTTCCATCATACTGGCAGCCAGCTCATTAATGGCTTCGGCCAGAGTTCCCACATTCTTGTTTTCACTTAATACCTGATTGGATACCAGATTCAGCTTGGAGCTCATAGCATTGGTAGAATCAACGAAGGAAGATGCCTTATTGTTAAAGTTATTCATCATCGCCTCCATGCTGTCCGCATCCTTAAGATACTCCTCTGCCGCTGTAACAAACTCATCATAATCCTTTGAAACATTAGTGGAAACGAAGCCCAACAACTTTTCAGAAGCATTGGCCAGGCTCTTCACTGAACCCGTAACCATGTTGCTGATTTCCTGAATACGATTGGCCGTTTCCCGGCTGCTGTCCGCCAACTGCCTTATTTCATCCGCAACCACAGCGAATCCTCTTCCCGCCTCTCCTGCACGGGCAGCCTCAATAGAAGCGTTTAAGGCCAGCAGATTCGTCTGGCTGGCAATGGAAAGTATCTCATTCGTAAGCTGTTGAATAGAATCAACACTTTTGCTGCTTTCCACTGATTTCAATAAATCGTCTTTCAGCATGGTCGTAATTTTTTTTGATTCAGCCTTACTGCTGTCTGCCAGTACCCGTATACGGTCTGCCCTCTCCTTCATCTCGGTGGAATACTTCTTACCGGATATAGCTGCTTCAGATACGGTATTGATGCCCTCACTCATACTGTCCATATCTGAAATCACTCCCTCAACCGACATAACAAAGGATTGCATCTCTGTCCGAAGCTCATCCGATTGGCGGGACGCTACCTTTGCATCCTCTGAAGCGGAAGTTACATTAGAAGAAATGCTCTGGGAGGATACGTCCAAGGAGCCTGAATGCAACTTAATCAGCTTCATTATGTTCTGCAGCTTGTCCATGTACAGGTTTATTCCCGCCACAAGTCTGCCGATTTCATCCCTTTTTTTCGTTTCTATTCTTTTTTCCAGATTCCCCTCATTCTTTTCTAACTGTTCCGTCACCTCATTCAACTGGCCAGTTACCATTTTCAGGGGCTTCGCCACCACAAAATGCCCTACAAGAATAGCCATTATAATCATCAATGTCTGTACAGCGGTAACTATTCCATTAGTCAACAAGCCGGAAGAAATTGCCTGACTTGAGCCCTTAGAAATCGACATTACTGTCATTACACTTTCTGAATTCACTGTAGCACTGGTAGCAGCGGCAATATCGGCAACCCCATTCACCGCATCCCTTGCATGCTGCATTATCCTTACTGAATAAATATTTACCACTAATGTCAGAAGCAAAACCAGAATCAGCGGCATCATCAATTTGACTGTAATACTCTTTCTCATTTGTCCTCCCTGCTTTCTCTTGTTCATTTTATCTTTTGCCTTATTTTACATAATATAATAGTTTCAGTAAAATTACAATAGTCCCTGACATGAGAAAAATTTTCGCTAAACAATGTCCAGCATAAACCTCTATACTCCCTTATTCCACACTTTTCAGGGCTTCTACCATATCTATCCTGTCCAGGCTACGGTCCGTCAAAAACTGTACCATAAGGGCAAAAGCCAAAGCTATTCCTGCGGAAATCAGGTAGCTTTCAGGATAAATGGTTACTGCAAAATAGATGGAAGGCATATCCAGAATATTGGTGAGGCTGCCGCTTAACGCCGTTCCCAGAGGAATGCCCAGCAAAATGCCTATAACGGTCAAAATCAACGTTTCCTTATTAACGTATAAGTGTACCTCCCGGTCAAAAAAGCCCAGTACCTTGATGGTCGCCAGCTCCCGGGTGCGTTCAGAAATATTGGTGTTTGCCAGAGTGAAAAGCACCACAAAGGCCAGCCCCGCCGCCAGAATTAGTACCACATAAACCACAATGTTAATCAGGGTGAAGGCAGTGGAAAAGTTTTCCTTTAAATCCTGTGTACTAACGGAGGAAAGCACCCAGTCCTGCATAGCCAGCGTATCTGCGAATCCCACCTGATTCTGGCAGCTATCCGACAGATTCGCCAGAATCCCATTAGGCTCATATAGCCCAAAAGCAGCCTCATAGGCTTCCTGAGACATATAAATATTGTTTCCCAGATAATTTTTTATCACTTGGGCAATCTGTACTTCCCTCTGTTCCAAATCCAGATTCTGTATAAGGGCTGTATCTCCCTCTTTTAACCCCAGGATTTTTGCTGCATTTTCCGTTAAACAGATTCCCTCCCGGGCCAGGCTCACCACTTCCCTATCCACATTGATAAGACTGATATAATTGCTGACATCTGCTCCTTTGGGGAAAATCATCATCTGTACCTTTTCCGTATCTCCCCCGGAATTTTTCAACTTAACGGTTTCTATCCGAATATTTAAATATTCCTCTGCCTCCTCACTCTCAGCCATGTACCTAAGCAGCTTATCATTATCTGATGCCGCTGCCAGCAAATCGTACTTATACACCCTCTCATACTGTAGAGGCATCAGCTCCGCTACCGAATCCTTAATGGCAAAACCGAAAAGCACCAGCGCAGTACAGCCGGCAA
>JBNMJJ010000250.1:0-4133 GCA_050873745.1 Lachnospiraceae bacterium
AATAAGCCAAGAGATATTCTGACCCTGGCGACTACCCTGCAGATGAATCTAAAACCGTCTGATGGAGGAAGCGGAGACCCGTTTTTTGACCAGGCGGCATTATTATGGCTGCAGGCCACCATCGGTTATCTGTGGTTTGAAGCTCCACCGGAAGAACAGAATATTAATGTTTTATTGGAATTATTGGAAGCGGACGAAGTGCGGGAGGATGATGAAGGCTTTAAAAATGCAGTAGATATGCTGTTTGAAGAGTTGGAGCAAAGAAATCCCAGGCATTTTGCCGTTAAGCAGCGAAAAAAGTATAAGCAGGCGGCGGGAAAGACAGCAAAATCCATTCTGATTACCCTTGGAGCGATGCTGTCTGTATTCGATATTCCGGAAGTAGCTGAGTTGCTGAGCTATGATGAACTGGAAATTGATACCTATGGAGATGAAGGACAGAAGACGATTCTTTATGTCATTATCTCCGACACAGATAAATCTTTTAACTTCATTCCGGCAATTATGTTTACGCAGATGTTTAATGTGCTTTGCTACAAAGCAGATAAGAAAATGAGAGGGAAGCTGAAAACTCCTGTTCAATTTATTCTTGACGAATTTGCGAATATTGGAAAGATTCCTGATTTCCATATCCTTATTGCCACTATCCGAAGCAGGCTTATGTCTGTGATTTTACTTTTGCAGACACAAAGTCAGCTTAAGGCAAACTATAAGGATGATGCGGAAACCATTATTGGTAACTGTGATACCTCTGTTTTCCTTGGCGGCCAGGAAAAGTCCACCATAAAGGAATTGGAGGAAATGCTGGGGGATGAAACCATAGACCTCTGGAACCAGTCGAAGACGTACAGCACGAATGAAAGCACCGGGATAAATTATAATAAAGTGGGCCGAAAGCTTAAGACCATGTATGAACTGAATACGATGGAAAGAGATAAGTGCATCGTAAGGATAGCGGGCCTGCCCCCATTCTTCAGCGACAAATACGATGCCACGACGCACCCTAATTTCAAATACACGGGGGATGCTGATGAGAAGAATATTTTTGATTTTCAAAAATATAGAAAAAAACTCAAAGAAAAGGAGGATGTGATGATACATTTCAAGGCAAAAGACCTGTATATGAAAATTTAAAAACTAAATAGCGAAAATGTAACTACAAATTTAGGTCAACGACACCTTCCCATAATCCGGAAGGTGTTTTTCTTTTAGGAGGATGAAAAAATGGATTCTATTATTAGTGAAATTTCAAATTTAGCAAAGTTAATTGTTTGTGGTATCGGTGCATTTACGGCGATTATTGGATTGATGAACCTGGCAGAAGGAGCATCAAACACAGACCCGGCAGCGAAGCTGAACGGTGGAAAATTAGTTTTTGCAGGAATCGTTATCTTTGCTGTGGGTTCTAAATTAGTACCTATGGTTTTTGCGATGTTTAGCTAAAAGGAGTAAGGGAGTATGCTTGAAGGAGAATTTATTGGAAAGCTGGGAGAAAAAATTTGTAAAGGTTTTTACGATGCACTTTATCCAAAGTGTACTGCAATCTTTGATGGAATCTTTCAGTCATTAAATGCCCGTATGGTGGATTCCTCTGCCCTTCTTGGAAAAACAGTGCAAGAATGGAATGGGGGAGCTTTCCAGATAGTCAGGGCAGCGGCGGAAAATATTTGTATACCCATTGCCGGGGCTTTGGTTGCCTTTGTGTTTGCCTGGGAGCTGGCCAGAATGGCCCAGGATAATAATTTAATGCAGAGTGTGGGGCCGGACAGGCTGATTATGACGCTGGTAAAGCTGGCAGTTTGCCTGATGGTTTGTGTCAAGTCCTTTGATATAGTGGTATATATTTACTCTATTGGAAACTGGGCAGTCAAAAGGCTGTCCGGAACTACCATTACCTTTGGCTCTGGCCTTAGCCTGGATACGGTGATACCGGCAGTACCGCCAGCTTATGATATGAGTGCAGTGATACAAATCATCGGGACTCTTATCGGCTTGTGTCTTTGCTGGGGTATTTGTCAAGTTTGCGCCGTCATTATTTATTTTCAGGTTCTAAGCTGGTTTATGGATATGGTGATTTTTGCCGCTGCGGCGCCTATTCCCTTTGCTACTTTTATGAACCGGGACTGGGGACAGACTGGTATGAATTATGGTAAAAAGGTTTTTGCTCTGGGATTACGAGGGTTTTTCATGCTACTGTTGATAGCGATTTATGGAGGAATTATGAATAACCTTCCAGGTTCTAATTTTCTAGAAGTAATGACTATGCTGTGCGGAGGTAGCATTGTGATTTCTTGTTCCCTGTGGAAGGCTGGACATATCACAGACAGTATATTAAATGCCCACTAAAGGAGGAGGAAAAGATTGGCAGAAATAAAAATTTCCAGGGATTTTTCGGAGGTGGAAAAGCCGGTTTCCGGCACCCTACTGACGAAAAGACAATGGCTGGGGGCAGGACTGGTTTTGTTTAGCGGTCTGCCCGTTTTTTATCTTTTTCGGATAAAATTCCAGGCAGATTTGACTTCATCCGTCCTGCTCATGGCCATCATAGCGGTGCCCATTGGCTTTGTCATCCTGTATAAAAAAAAGGATGGCCTGTACCTGGATAAGCACCTTCGTTTTTTTTACGAAACCCATTTTGTCCGAAACACGGACAGGCCATATGTGACCCAAAATCTGTATGACCTATTGGGAAAAGAAAAAATGTTCCATGAGGAGGTGGAGAAAATTATTTTCAAAGGAAAAAGTCCGGAGGAAATCGAAAAAATAAAGGCTGTGGGGGACAGCAGTGAAGTTAAAATAGAAAAACGCAAGCTGATAATACCTTTAAAAGGCCCTATTGACTACCGGACGAAGAAAGAACTGGAAAAGGCGGTAAGAAAGGCTAAATTGAAGGGAACCATACCGGAGAGCGCACAGGAATCCATTCCCTACGAGGTGCCCCATGAGGATGGTATTTTTGAATCCGCTCCAGGCTATTTTACCCAGACCATTGGCTTTGAGGATGTGACCTACCAGCTTTTAGACAATGACCCGAAGGAAATCCTGTTTGGCCGCTGGCATTCCCTGATTAATTTTTTTGACGATAAAGTCCATTTTCAGTTTAATTACGGAAATATGGAAATGAACAGGGAAGAGTATGCGAAAGATTTTATTATCCCCCCGAATAAAGAGGATAATGCGCTATTAAAGGAGGTCAGGCGGGAGTATTCCGCCATGCAGGTAAAGCAGTTCAGCAAAGGCACGAATAATTTAAAAAAAGTCCGCTATCTTACCTATGGGATTCAGGCCAGTGACTATAAAGCGGCGAAGAGGCAGTTGACGAAAATCACGAAGCAGTTAGAAAGATACTTCAAAAAAATGGGGAGCAAATGCCGGGTATTATCCGGCTATGACAGGCTGGAGCTGCTGTTTAGGATATTTCATCCAGGAACGAAGGAAAAGTTTCTCTGGAACTTTGATTTGCCGGTGAAAACAGGATTATCCAGCAAAGACTTTATTTGTCCCAGCAGTTTTTGCTTTAAGCCGAGTAAAGATTTTAATGCGGCTAAATATTTTAAATTTGGAGACAGGATTGGAGCGGTCAGCTACCTGCAGATTAATGCCAACGACATGAGCGACCGGATTATCTGGGATATTTTAAGCGTAAACAGCAATGTATGGATTTCCATTCAAGGAGATACCTTCTCTAAGGCAGAGTCCGTAAAGCGGGCGAAAAATCATGTCAGTGACGTTCAGGAAATGATTATTGCCAAACAAAAGAGGGCGGTGAATGAAGGCTACGACATGGATTACTTGCCGGCAGAGCTGCGGGCGGCCCGGGATGATTCAGAAGACCTCTACCGGGATATTAAAAGGGCTGATGAGAAGATGATTAACGCAACCATTACTATCGTACAGACCGCCGCAACCAGAAAAGAATTAGAAGACAATATTTTTGAGATGCAAAATACCCTGGAAGGGTTCACCTGTAAGCTGGTTCGGCTGGATAACCGGCAGGAACAGGGCCTGATGAGTTCTCTGCCTCTTGGCAACAATACGGTGGAAGTGGTCAGAACGTTCATTACCAAAGATATTGCCAGCTTCATTCCCTTTACGACAAAAGAACTGTACAGCAGCCGGGGACAGTATTACGG
>JBNMJJ010000251.1:0-4125 GCA_050873745.1 Lachnospiraceae bacterium
ATTAACCAGGCCACAATGGAGGACGCCTTCGATACCGAGGAGTTTTTTTACGTCATCTTACCCGGTTTATGTGGAAAATACAATATTGACGGCTTCGTAGTGGACATCCGTTCCCAGGTGATTAAGGCCTTCGGCACAGACCAGGAGCAGTCCAGAAGGCAGCTTTGGGACAATCTGATTTTTCTGGACAGGCAGCAGGGAGACAGCCTGCAGGAGACAGTAAACTACAAAATGAAGGTAGTGATAGATAAAAGGACGAACCTGGAGTATCTGGAAATCTGGGGGTATCTGGACAACGGCGATATGTTTTTGCTCAGGACGCCTCTGGAGGGAATAAGGGACAGCGTAAGGATTTCCAACCGCTTTTTGGCCTATATCGGTATCGTTACGGCCCTGGCCAGCGGCGTGGTCATCTGGTTCCTTACCCGAAAATATACGGAACCCATTAAGGATTTGGTGAGTATTTCCGAGAAAGTGGCCAATCTGGACTTTAATGCAAAATATACAGGACAGACCGATGACGAAGTGGGGGTTTTGGGAGCCAATATTAACCATATGTCATCGGAGCTGGAAAAAACCATTTCTGAGCTGAAAACAGCCAATAATGAGCTGACAAATGACATCCAGCAAAAGACCCGGATGGAAGAGATGCGTATAGAATTTTTGTCCAACGTTTCCCATGAGCTGAAAACCCCTATCGCTTTAATACAGGGATATGCGGAAGGTCTCAGGGAGGGGGTTCAGGAGGATGCCGCTGAACGGGAGTTCTATTGTAATGTTATTGTAGATGAAGCACAGAAAATGAACGAGATAGTGAAAAAGCTGCTGAATCTCAGCCAGTTGGAGTTTGGCAATGACCCCGTTACCATGGAAAGATTCGATATTTGTGCTCTTATCCATAACTATCTGCAGTCCGCAAAGCTTCTAGCCAGACAGAATGAGGCAGTGGTGGAGTTTGCGCCGACGGAGCCGGTTTATGTCTGGGCGGATGAATTTAAAGTGGAGGAGGTTTTTACCAATTATTTTACCAATGCGCTGAATCATGTGGAAAAAGGAAGGGACGAAGTTAAGAGGATAACCATCAGTGTAAGCGCTGAACAGGAAACGGTGAGGATACAGGTATTTAATACAGGCAAGCCCATTCCCTCAGAAAGCCTTCCCCGTATCTGGGATAAATTTTATAAAGTGGATAAAGCCAGAACAAGGGCCTATGGAGGAAGCGGAGTAGGACTTTCTATCGTAAAAGTAATTATGGATTCCATGAACCGGGCATATGGAGCTGAGAACCAAGAGGACGGCGTTTCCTTCTGGTTTGAACTGGAACGGGCATGATTTAATATTTTTTTGTTGCAGGAAATGAAAAAAATGGTATGATAGTAAGTAGAAACAAATGAAAATCAGGTGGTGTACGATGAAGAAGAGAAATTACCTTATAGCCGCATTAATCTGTTCACTGAGCTTATCTCTGGCAGGCTGCGGCAGTCAGGAACTAAACCTGACGGAGAGCGAGCAGAAACTGATAACGGAATATGCGGCAAGTATCTTAATGCAGTATAATGCCGGTAGCAATATGCGTATTTTAACCGGCAGAGAGCTGGAACTGGCAGAGGCCGAGGAGCAGGTCAGACTGGAGCAGGAGGCAAGGAGGCAGCAGGCTGCTTTAGAGTATCAGAATGCCGGTGGAGAGGCTGGAACAACCACTACCACAACGGTGGGAGGGGCTGAAGGGATGGTAACATCCACGGCAGCAGGAGATAACGTGGCGGCTATTTCCGATTTGGGAAACTTTTTTGCAACAGAAGGCTTATCAGCAGGCTTTTCTATTACTTATCAGAATTATGAAGTGACCGATTCTTATTCTGACCCGCAGGAGGGGGATTTGATGATGGCTATGGATGCCACACCAGGCAAGAAGTTGTTGGTAGTCCATTTTTCCGTCACCAATAATAACGGTGAAGCGGCCCTGTTGGACGTACTTTCTCTGGGTGGAAAATTCCGTCTGAAAATTGACGGAGAGACGATTCTGTCTCAGTACACCCTTTTGCTGAATGATTTGTCTATGTATAAGGGGACTATAGAAGCAGGAGCTACTATGGATGCCGTTTTGGTATTTGAAATTTCCGAAGCGCAGTCAGCTCCGGGTGAACTGGAACTGTCGGTGGCCCTGGGAGAGCAGCGGGGAGTTATCAGGCTGCAGTAATCCATATTTTATCAGAATATGTTTAGAAAAAAGGCAGATTGCCAGGGCAGTTTGTCTTTTTTTATGCTGTAAAATGAGAGAAGAAAAGCGGTTGACAGCCGCTTTTTTTTGAATTATACTGAAAAGGTTCTAAGGAAACACTGATTAATTCAGTTTTTCCTTAGAACCTCCGGCGGATGCACACGGATTTGCAAGAGAAATTGCTGATTCGCAGCGCAAATCCGGTGCGGGAAACGCTTTAATCATCGTTTCCTTAAAAATTTGTTATGCGAAAGAAGGGGGATTCCATGAATCAACAATTAAAATTAAAAATCCAGGAATCTCTTTCAGCGGTATTGCCGATTACCGGAATTGTGCTGGCATTGAGTATTTTTCTTGTTCCTCTGGAAATCGGGACGGTGGTAATGTTCTTTGTGGGTGCAGTGATGCTGATTATTGGCATGGGAATGTTTCAGCTTGGCGCTGAAATGGCCATGAGTCCACTGGGAGAGGGGATTGGAGTTCAAGTCACTAAGGCGAAAAAAGTCTGGATTATGGCCGGTGTCAGTCTTTTGATGGGGATTTTGATTACCATTGCAGAGCCGGATTTGCAGGTGCTGTCCAATCAGGTGCCTTCCATTCCCAATAATACACTCATTTTTACGGTTGCCATTGGCGTGGGAATTTTTCTGGCCATGGCAGTATTACGTATTATATTAAAAATAGACCTGTCCATTCTCCTGATTGTTTTATACATAGGGCTGCTGGCCTTTTCCTTTTTTGTGCCGCCGGAATTTCTTGCCGTGGCTTTTGACTCCGGCGGCGTGACCACAGGGCCTATTACGGTACCCTTTATTATGGCGCTGGGTGTGGGACTTTCTTCCGTACGAAGTGATAAGAATGCTTCCAGCGACAGCTTTGGTCTGGTGGCTATGTCCAGTATCGGACCCATTTTGGCGGTTATGCTTCTGGGCTTTTTTTACCAGACCACAGAAGCGGTCTATTCCGGAACGGAAATGGTATCGGTGGAAACCATGAGGGATGTGGCTTATGCGTTTGCCCTGGAGTTGCCCCACTATGCCAAGGAGGTTGCGGTTTCCATTCTGCCCATCGTGGCGGTCTATGTGGTTTTCCAACTGCTTACCCATCGTTATCAGGGTAGGCAGAAGGTGCGTATTGTGGTAGGTTTTGCCTATACCTATTTGGGGCTGGTTCTTTTTTTGTGCGGAGTAAATGTTGGGTTTGCTCCGGTAGGTACCATGCTGGGAAGAGAGATTACGGCAGGCTCCAGAAGCTGGCTGCTGGTTCCCATCGGAATGCTGATAGGTTACTTTATCGTAAAAGCAGAACCGGCTATTCAGATTTTGAACCGGCAGGTACAGTCCGTAAGCAACGGTTTAATTTCCGCAAAAGCCATGAACCGGGCCTTGTCTGTGGGTGTTGCAGTCAGTATTGGCCTTGCGGTGCTGCGTATTTTGACCGAAACCCCCATTCAATGGATGATTATTCCCGGCTACGGTATTGCGTTGATTATGTCCCGTATGGTGCCGAAGATTTTTGTGGGTGTTGCCTTCGACTCCGGCGGAGTGGCCAGCGGCCCCATGACCTCCACCTTTTTGCTGCCCCTGTGTATCGGCGCCTGTGAAGCTATCGGCGGAAATATTATGACGGACGCATTCGGAGTAGTGGCGTTGGTAGCCCTGACTCCGCTGATTGCCGTTCAGATAATGGGTGTTCATTATCATGTTAAGCTGAATAAGCAGGAGAAGACAGGCAAAACAGAGAGACCGATTTTGGAAGACGGCGATAGGATTATCGAAATCGAGGAGGATTGAGGTTGAAAGAATCGTTTTTTTAACCCGGAATTTGTGCCGATGCACAACGCTCCTGTGAGAAGAAGCTGCTTAAGCGGCAGAATGAGAGGTAATGATGATTTCCAAGGATAA
>JBNMJJ010000252.1:0-4123 GCA_050873745.1 Lachnospiraceae bacterium
CAAAAACCTGATTATTTGTAAAAAAATTAGTAAAATTGAAAGGAGATATACAGAGTAATTTCCCCCACGATTTTGATTGGCTTTGTATGTCATGCCCGGAAGGATATGTTCCGGGCGAATATTTTCAACTATCTTCTATCTTTATAGTATAGAAGAAAACCTAACAAGCAAAGGAGAAAAGAGTATATGTTGAAAAAAGTATCAAATGGCTGTGTGCAGCTGGTCAACAAATTTCTCCCGGACCCCTTTCTGTTCTGCGTAATCTTAACCGTGCTGGTATTTGCAGGTTCGATGGCAGTAACCGGAGCTGGCTTTATAGCAACGGTAGGCGGATGGGGTTCAGGAATCTGGGGCCTGCTGGCCTTTTCCATGCAGATGGCATTGGTTCTGGTACTGGGAAGCGCACTGGCGAATGCAGCAATCGTAAAAGGAATTATCAGTAAAATTGCAAGTATCGCAAAGTCTCCCACTCAGGGAATCATTGTTGTAACCGTAGTATCCGTTATCTGCTGTTGGTTAAACTGGGGATTCGGTCTGGTTATCGGAGCGATTCTGGCAAAGGAAATCGCAAGACAGGTGAGAGGCATCGACTACAGACTGCTGATTGCTTCTGCCTATACCGGTTTCGTAGTGTGGCATGCCGGTATTTCAGGCTCTATTCCGCTGGCATTGGCTACTCCCGGCGAGGAGGCCCTGCTGAAAGCAACAGGAGGAGCTGTATCCGAAGCAATTTCCACTTCCATGACCATCTTTTCACCCTATAATATTCTTGCCTGTGTAATCATTTTGGTAGGCTTACCGCTTATCAATGCAAAGATGCACCCCAGCAAGGAAGAGACCTTTGTGGTAGACCCTAAATTATTAGAGGAAAAAGTAGCAGAGAAGAAGGAGGCCGTTACTCCTGCAGAGAAACTGGAGAACAGTCCTATCTGTTCTTTGATTATTGTAATTGCCGGAGCGATTTTTTTGGTGAATTATTTTATGAACAACGGTTTCAACCTGACCCTGGATATTGTTAATACCATTTTCCTGGTATTGGGTCTGTTGGCTCATAAGACTCCCATTAACTATGTTAATGCGATTGCAGATGCAGCAAAAGGAACTGCCGGAATTATTTTACAGTTCCCCTTCTATGCAGGTATTATGGCATTGATGACCTTTGGTCCTAACGGAACCAGCTTGGCGAGTGTAATCAGTACATTCTTCGTGTCCATCTCCAATCATATTACTTTCCCTCTGTTCAGCTTCCTGTCAGCAGGTATTGTAAACTTCTTCGTGCCTTCCGGCGGTGGACAGTGGGCAGTGCAGGGACCGATTATGATGCCTGCAGGTCTGGAGCTTGGAGTTCATCCTGCAATAACCGGTATGGCTATTGCCTGGGGTGATGCGTGGACCAATATGATTCAGCCTTTCTGGGCATTGCCTGCATTGGGAATCGCAGGCTTGTCTGCCCGTGATATTATGGGTTACTGCGTGATTGCATTGCTGTTCAGCGGTCTGGTAGTATGTGCATGCTTCCTGCTTGCGGGATTTGGATTCCTTTTACCCGTTGGACTTTAATTTCAGGACAGCAACAAAAGAAATAAGATAGAATATCCGGTTTCATTATGGGGGAAGATGAAGAGGTAAGGATATTCTGGTGAATGGATTGCCATACATGGTCTTTGGCCATGTATGGCAGAATTTACGGATGGAGGAAAAAAATGGTTAATAAATTTTTAACTGCCGATGAGGCAGTAGCTGGCGTAAAAGACGGCATGACAATCATGGTAGGCGGATTTCTGGGGACAGGCTCTCCGGAAATTTTAATGGACGCCCTGGTAAGAAAGGGAGTAAAGCATCTTACGGTAATCGGAAACGATGGCGGACTTCCTGAAGGAACCTATGGGGCAAAGACACCCAGAGGAATTGCAAAATTGTTGGAGGCAGGCATGGTGGACCATATCATTGCCAGCCATGTGGGAATGAATCCTGCGATTGCTGAGGGAATGAATGCAGGAACCTTAAAATGTACTCTGGTGCCTCAGGGAACTTTGGCAGAGAAGATTCGCGCTGCTAACTATGGTCTGGGAGGAGTTTTGACCCCTACCGGCGTAGGAACTCCTGTGCAGGAGGATTTGGACGAGCTGGGAAGAAAGAAACAGGTAATTGAACTGGAAGGAAAAGAATACCTTCTGGAGCTTCCCCTGAGAGCGGATTTTGCCTTTATCAGAGCTTCTGTATGCGATAAGTTCGGTAATTTCAAATGTGATAAGGCAACGAAAAACTTTAACTATGTGATGGCAGGAGCAGCAGACAAGGTTGTGGTTGCAAGTGAGAGAGTTGTTGAGATTGGCGAGCTGGATGCAGACACCTTTGATGTGGCTGGAGTTGTGGTTGATACGATTGTGTAAGGAGAAGCAAAATGTCAGATTTAAAGCAAAGAATTGCAAAAAGAATTGCAAAGGAATTCAATGACGGCGATTTTGGTAATCTGGGAATTGGCCTTCCTACCATGGTAGCTAACTATATTCCGGAGGATGTGGATGTGGTTCTGCACTCTGAGAATGGTTTTGCGGGGCTTGCAGGAGCAGCAGAGGCCGGTAAGGAAGACGTGGATTTGGTGAATGCCGGCGGTGCATATGTAACAGCTATTGACCGGGTGAATTATTTCGATTCCGCAACCAGCTTCGGTCTGGTAAGGGGAGGACACCTGGACGTTACCGTTTTAGGCGCTATGCAGGTGGCTGAAAACGGCGACCTGGCAAACTGGATTGTTCCCGGAGCAAAAGTAGCGGGAATGGGCGGAGCCATGGATTTGGTGGTTGGAGCGAAGAAGGTAATTATTGCCATGCTCCATACCCAGAAGGGAAGCCATAAAATTCTGGAAAAATGCACTCTTCCTCTGACAGCGGAAAAATGTGTAAGCATGATTGTAACGGAGATGGGTGTTATGGAGGTTACTCCTGAAGGAATTATGGTAACGGAGCTTCATCCCGATTACAGCAAAGAAGATATTCAGGCAGCCACAGGCTGTAAGCTGATTTTCAGTCCTAATTTAAAAGCTATGGAAGAAGAATAAGCCTTTTTATAGACAGCAAGTGAAAAAATACAGATGAGAAATTGTGGAGGGAACAATGGTGAAAAGTATAAAAGGAATCTTTCTTTCTTTGACGTTTGCTATTATTTTAGTTTTAGTTGGCTGCTTGTCATGGACCAGCTATGACTATTCAAAGACTTCTATTTTGGAGAGTGTTGAAGAGGAATTAAGAGACAATGCAATGCTCCTTCAGACGCAGTTGGATGCGTGGCTGGAAGTCAGGACGGTGGAGGTTTCCACCATAGCCAATACGCCGATTTTAACTGGTGGTGACCAGGAGCAGATTAATGCTTATCTGGGAAAGCAGTTAGAGGAACTGGCGGCTTACAGCAGTTTTTGGGTTTCGGATTTAAACGGGGACTGGTATTCGCCCCTGGGAACCTCTGGAAGTATTAGTGAACGTGATTATTTTCCTGTTGTTCTCTCAACAGAAAAACCGGTGATTTCCAACCCTTTGATTGGCAAGGCGGATGGAAAGCTGGTAGTGGTTATTGCTGTCCCGGTGAAGGTAAATGGCCGGATGACGGCTATTTTAGGCGCCAATGTCAAGGTGGAAGAGCTGGTGGGAATCGTAGGGGCAGTGACTCTGGGAGAAACCGGTTATGCCACCTTGTATCAGGCGGACGGAACGGTTATTGCAGACAGAGATACCAGTAAGATTTTAGAGAGTAATCCTTTCCAGGACAGTAACAGTGAACTGCATGGTACACAAGCACAGATATTGACCGATGTTCTGGGAATAGAGAGGATTGAAGAGGGAAGGGCGGCTTATATCGCTCATGCTCCCATGGAATCCACGGACTGGATTATTACGGTAGTGGCAACTATTGATGAATTTATGGGACCCCTGGACAGCTACTTAAGAACGATACTGATTACAGCGGCAGTTTTACTGGTTGCTGCAGGAGTTATCGTCTGGCTTGCCACATCCAAGATTACCAGGCCAATTCGTAAACTGCAGGATGCGGCTGCCTCTATGGCAGAGGGAGACTGTACCGTGCAGATTTCCATAAAAGACGGAACCGAAATAGGAAAGCTGGCAGA
>JBNMJJ010000253.1:0-4121 GCA_050873745.1 Lachnospiraceae bacterium
CTTATAGACCTTAAAATAATAATAACCACCGGCGGCAATGGCTACTACACCAATGAGCAGCAGCATATCGCTACTGCCTTTTTCTGCTGATGCCTTCTGAACGGCTCCAGCCTCTGTATCGCTGCCGGTCTCGCTTCTTTTTAAAGCTTCTAACAGATTGTCTTCTTTTTCCTCTGTAACGGCGGGGGAGGCGGAATCATCCGCTGCATCCGCTATAGCCTCCAAATCCTTTAAGGTAACCTTATTTAAAAGATGTACAGTATTGGAAGCCCCCTGGTCAATCACCAGATAAAAGGTTTCTCCTTCTGCCGTGACAATATCATAAAATACTTTTTTGGCCGTATCACTTCCGTCCGTTGTGGTCTTACTTTGAACGGCAGCCGCAGGTTTTTCTACCACGGTATCCGTAAGATACTCATAATTTTCATTATCATCATCACCGCTGCGGACAGAGGCAGAGGCTTCTCCCCCAGCGTTTATGCCATCCGGCTTCAACCCCAGCTCCAGGTCAATATTAATTTCCTGTTCGCCGGAACCAGCCGTTATTTCCTGTGTTTGGGTGGTCATAGCAGGTGAAGAGCCTGATTCGGGGGCGATAATCGAACTGCTGCTTGCCGTGGCCGGATACTGCTGGGAAGTAATATTTCCGGCAGCATCCTTTACATAAATGGTATGGCTGCTACCAGCAGGAATGGTAAAGGTATTCTTCTCACTGAAGTTTACCGGTTCATCGATAGCATATTGCAAATCCCCATTGTCATCACTGGCATTGACGGATATGGTGATGTACTCTGTACCTGTTCCCGCTGAAGCGTAAGCCCGCTTTTCGGAAAAGAAAAATACGACCAGCAGTAACAGCAGCAGCCTGGGTAACATTTTTATTCTTTTTTTCATTCATTTTCTCCTTCTGTATTCGTGATAATGGAAATGTCATGGATAACCGGCATCTGTTTATCAATGTTGCGGACGGTTATTTCTTTTGTCGCCGTATTTCCCATGGTGTCCTTTGCCATAACCTTCCATGTGCCATTGCTGCTAATCAAATATTCAGCCGCTTCCATCCATCCGCTGTTTTCTCCTGTTTCCAGGCAGGAATAGCAATAGAAAACGCCTGTATCCTCTGCCCCTTCCACCCTAATCTTTGTGCTTTCACACCAGTCGGTATTTTCCAGACTAAGCTGTATATCCGGCGCCTTCTTCACTGCGGTAATCTCCTTTTGAAGAGTGCTGATATTTCCACTTTCATCCTTAACATAAGCAGTCCAGCTTCCATTTTTCTTTATCGTTACCTCCCAGCTGGAGTTTTCTTTCCAGTCCTCTTCTTTTGGCTCTGTTTCGGAAGGGAGAAAACAATATTTCAAATTTTTATAGTTGGTATAGTCATCAACGGCCGTTATCGTTACCGGAACGGATACCGCTTCCTTCTCTTCTGCTGGCTGAACATCTCCCAGCTCTACTTTTAGAATATCCGGCCCCGTCAAATCCTTACCTTCAATTTCGGTCACAATCTCCTGGCTTTTATCCTTCTCCTGCAGCCGATAGCGCATGGATGCCTTGTTTTTTCCCAGCTCAACATACTGATATTCCCTATCCGTAAGAACAGTGGTCACCGTTTCAATCACGTTGCCGGAAAGAGCATGGGAGTATTCTGTACTGGCCTCCTCTTCACTCCAGTAAAGTCCATACAACCCCTCTATCTGCTCCTGGCTGCCGTCTGCATAGGTAAGGTTTACGGGAACTTCTCTGGCGGATAAGTATTTACCAGCATTGGCTTCACAGGCCGGAACGGTTATGGTTTTGATTTCTTTGTCCAGCATATGGATAGAAGCTATATCCTCATGTTGCTGCTCCGGGGTAGTAACAGTGCAGCGCAGCATAACAGGGGATATAGCCTCTTCACAAAGGACGAAACACAGGGACACTTCCCGATGTAGTTCGTCGATTCCCATGCTGCTGTCAATCACCGTCCAGCTTTTCGTGGATAAATCATATTTTTCCCAAACATAGGCAGTGGCGTCAGGATAAAAGCTCTTCATGGTAACGGTAGAATCTTTTTCTACATATATATCCTGTATTCTTACCGCTTCATTCGTTAGAGGCTCCTCTTCTTTTCCTTCCTGGGGTTCTGCCAGCCAGGATTCTTCTGCCGACAGCTTCGTTGGCTCTTCAACAGCTTCGGTATCCGGCTCCTCTTCGGTCGTCATATCCATATGCGACGTCGCATAAACTTCTTCCTCTTTGGCTGCGACCTCTTTTGATGATTTTAACTGTTGAAGCAGAGAATCTTTTCCTTCCTTCATCTGGTTGCCTTTCCATTTCCATAAAATATAACCGGAAAGCAGAATCAGCATAAACCCGCCAAAGAGAAGCAGGGTGCGTTTATTCCATTTTTTCATTCGTTTCTCCTTTTTCGGTATGATTTAACTGTTCACCTGGAATAACCAGGTCGATAGCCTCCAGCACCGACTTTTTATCTTGCTTTAGCAGCTTCATTAAGCGGTTATACTCTGCTCCGCTTAAATTCAGTGCATTAACGGCAGACATCGTCATTTTCCCTTTTAGCTTCTCAATTTCCTTTCGTAAATCCGCAGCATTCTTTTTATGCTTCTCACATAAATCCAGCTCCTTTTGCAACTGCTTCTCATAATATTCAATGCTTTTCATTCTTCTCCTCCTGATGATTGTACTGTTGGCTGATAACAATTTTGTGGGACGATAAATATAGGGTTAATGGGATTATCGTTGGCGTCTCTTACCTCCAGATGAAGGTGGGGGCCAGTGGAACGTCCCGTGTTTCCGCTGTGGCCAAGAAAATCCCCTTGCATGACTTTGTCCCCCGGCCGGACGGCTAAGGTATCTAGGTGCATAAAGGTGACCGTCCAGCCGCTGTCACTCTGCACTCGGACATAATTTCCGGCGGTGGCTGAATATTGCGCCACTGTAACCGTTCCGGTAATGGCTGAGTAGAGCTTCGTCCCTGTCGGTACGGCTACATCCACTCCATTGTGAAAGGTTCTTACTCCGGTGATTGGATGGATGCGTTCACCATAATTACTGGATATACGATTCGTCCAGTCTTCCACCATCACCGGCCCATACACCTGTTGGCCGCCGCTGGTCAGTTTGTAGTTGGAATATTGTTCTTTTTCTTCCTCACTCATCCTGTCGGCTATAACATCCTCTAATTCTTTTTTGTGCAGGGTTATGTAAGCAATTTTTTTCAGTTCTTCCTCAGTTATCTGCGCTCCGGTAGCCGGGTCTATCTTGACTACTTCCCGCAGCTCCTCTACCACCTGTACTTCCAGAGTGTACATCTCCTGAAAAAGCTCATCTATTTCTGCCTGTACCATGTCCAGGTTAAAGGTTCCATATTTGGCAGATAGATAAGCCATTAAGGTAGTCGAACTAAATCCGATACCTGCCAGGTCGTAATGAAACTCATACAAATCCGGCCCATAATTTTGTTCCAGTTCTCTTTCAAACTCTGGCCTGTCCTGCAAGTGTTCCTCCAAATCCGTTTCCCGCTTTCTCAGATAGGCTGTGCTTTCACTTAACGTACCGTAGTCATTCAAGGTTACTGCCGTTTCGACGTATTCCGATACCCCCTGGGTAAGAATCAAAAAAAGCAGAGACCCGGCAACGAGAAACAAAAAGAAAATCAGGATTAAGGAAAGGGACGAGAAAAGTGTAGTCGTCACTCTTTTAGTCATCCGAATTTTTTGTTCAACGGATTTCTTTTTTAACAGGAACTGATTTCTCCTTCGTTTAAACCAGTTCCCTTCATTTTTCCTGACGGCAGAGGCCATTTCTTTTTTCAGCCTTCGTTTCTGGTACTGGCTGGAGGCAGAACCAATCCGGCTTTTATAGGTTTCCCTTCTGGCTTGATTCAGGAGACGGTCTTTTTTCATCTGCAAAAGCTGCTGTTTGCCATCCATGTATTTTAGTCTGGCATAGGGATTGTTCGTAAGTTTGAGGTTGCGGATGCTTTGGTCTAAAACCCATCTTGTTCCACGATAATATCTTCTTCCTCTGCGCTTCCATTCTGTCGCACTTTCGTCATCTTTTATGCTTTCATCGTTAATGAGTTTCTTCCCTATGTGATAAACCTCTCTTCTCATCAC
>JBNMJJ010000254.1:0-4121 GCA_050873745.1 Lachnospiraceae bacterium
GCAATCGTGATGGTCATGGGCAATAACCACAAGACCCGATAGTAGGTTCCTCTGTCCAGAAGCTGATACCCATAATAAAACAACGGAGTAAAAAACAGCACCTGCAGGATACTTGCACCATAGACAAAAATATTCCGAACCGTTTCATTTTTTTCCCCTACCCATAGATACAGCAGAGCAATCAGATATAGTATAGTCAAAAAACCGGCGCCGGTATATGCCTGAAAAATAAGTAAAATCTCTTTCACACTACCTCCATGATGCTGCTAAAGCGGCATCTCAAATCCGTGGGGAGAATGCCCGTTTTCCGGGCATTCTCTGGGCGTGAGTCCGGCATATGCTTCGCATAAGCCTCTGAAGTTCTTTGCGCATGCCCTTTGGGCATGATTTACCCACTGGTGTGAGCAATTAGAACTTCTTCTCACGCTATAGTAAAACATAAATCATCCCATATACACCGCAGGGAATACAGGCAAGACCGATTTTCAAAAGAATCTTCGGATTTTTTTCCCGAATAGCCAGGACCAGAGCCATAACTCCCAGTAAAACCACGTTCAAAAACACGCTGGCTGTACTCATCATGGCTGCTACGATATTGACCATAAACAGCAGAATCCACAGCCCCCTTCTGGCCGGTCTTCTTGCGGCGCTTCCCTCAAATATCCACAGAAGAATCATGAAAATAGCAGGAATAATCACATTCGCCAGCATAGATTTCCCCTGCCATGTCCGGGTGAGGAAAAAGGTAGAGCCCGGATAGACGGAAACATTTCCAAAAATCTGCAGGGCACAGACCAGAATCATATAGGCCGGGAGCTGCTTTTTTTTCTCTCCAAACAGTTTCTTACCCACCTCCAGATAAATCCAGTAGGTAATGGGAATCAGAACCAACGGCAGCACCGTGTGGCTGACGATAGCGGCATGAATCCCGCTCACTCTGGCTATATAGGCAATCCAAATGGGAAAAACCGCCATGGAATGCCTATAGTCCAGCGCCGTGGAAAATCCGGTGTAGGGAAGAATCCGGTATAGGGTGTTCGTTTCATCAGTTACGACTGATTGTACCACATAATAAGCGTCATCACCATCAAAAGATGCCTGAGTCAACGCCATAAATAACTGAAATCCAATGAGAAGGGCAACCAACAACCATTCCCCTCTCTCTTCTCTGGCCATTTCCCTGATGCTGATTCCGGGATGCCAGACATTGCTTCCCTTCCTCCAGCGGTGCATACTTCTGACGATTCCCAGTCCTGCCAACAGGGCAGAGGCCACGGTAAACAGCCTTACTATCGTAGGAAAACCCCAGGCATCCAGGAACACAACCGGCACCGCAATTAACTGGAATACGGCCAGCAGGGTCAAAAAGCCCGCAATGTAGCTCATTCCCATACTCCGGTTCTCCGGCTCCAGCATGTTATTAATAATCATTCCAGTTCCCATAGGAGCAATACATAAAACCAGAATCAGCACTATTCCCCGTAAAATCATGGAGTCTCCTTAAAAACGCAAGAATCAATCGGTATAATAATAATATTCCTTAAACCACCGGGCAAACCGTGAAAGCCCCTCTTCAATGGAGGTGTCCGGCTTAAAGCCAAAGTCTTCCATTAAGTCCGTCACATCTGCATAGGTTCTGGGGACATCCCCCGGCTGCATAGGCAGATACTCTTTTTTTGCCTCTTTTCCCAGGCACTTTTCCAGAACAGCTATATAATCCATCAGCTTTTGGGGTTTGTTGTTGCCGATATTGTAAATCCGGTAAGCCGCACCATTCTCATCCTCCCCGGGCGGGCTTAAGAGCAGATTTTCCACTCCTTCCACGATGTCATCAATATAGGTGAAATCCCGGTACATATCTCCGTTATTATAAATCTGAATAGGCTCTCCCGCCATAATTTTTTTTGCAAATTTAAAATAGGCCATATCCGGTCTGCCAAAAGGCCCATACACCGTAAAGAATCTCAGCCCCGTAACCGGAATCCGGTACAGCTTGCTGTAGGCATAGGCCATCAGCTCATCAGACTTCTTTGTTGCAGCATACAGGCTTACCGGCCAGTCCGTCCTATCATTGGTAGAAAAGGGAATCTTATCGTTGGCTCCATAAACCGAGCTGGAGGAAGCAAAAACCAGATGCTCCACCGGATAAGTCCGGCAGCCCTCCAGAAGATGAAAAAAACCCATCACATTGGACTGCATATACGCCTCCGGATTGTCTATGCTGTACCGCACTCCGGCCTGGGCCCCCAGATTAACCACAATCTGCGGGTGATATTCTTCAAACAGAGCAGACACTGCCTCCTTATCCGCCAAATCTCCCTTCACGAAGGTATAGCCGTCAAACCTTTGCAGAATGGCCAGTCTGTCCTCTTTCAGGGAAACCTCATAGTAGTCGTTCATGTTGTCAAAGCCGATTACCCTGGCTCCCTTCTCAAGAAGGGCTTTGGACAGAAAAAAGCCGATAAAGCCGGCCCCTCCGGTAATCAAATAGGTTTTTGTTGCCTCTAAGGGTTGCATAATCTTTCCTCGATTTCTTTATACAGCACAGTCTTCAAGGCTGCTGCCTGCTCTTTTTTTTCGTACATTACCGCCCAATACTATAGTATTCTACTCCTCTTTCCTTCATGGCATCCAGTTCATACAGATTTCTTCCGTCATACACCAGCGGCACGCACATTAATTCCTTATATGCAGCAGGTTCAACCGCCTTTATCTCGGGCCATTCCGTGAAAATAAAACAGATAGCCGCTTCTTTTAAGGCTTCTTCCGGCCTGTCTACATAATTCATCTGTCCCCGTCCAATGGCCCCTTCGGGAAACTGCTGCTTCGCTCTGGGTTCTCCCACCGGGTCATAGGCATAGATGTGTGCCCCCTGTTCCAAAAGAAGCTTAATATTTTCTGCCGACGGAGCTTCTCTTAAATCGTCCGTTCCCGCTTTGAAGGTAAGGCCCAGTACGGCTACCTTGAGGCCGTCAAAGCTAATCATTCTCTTCTTTGCTTTTTCAAAAAGACGGGTTTTCTGACGGGTGTTGACCTCCACACAGGCCTCCACCGTTTTCAGCTCATAGCCATGCTGTCTGGCCAGATATTTCAGGGCCTTGGTATCCTTGGGGAAACAGCTTCCGCCAAAGCCGATGCCGGCATTTAAAAACCGTGAGCCAATCCGCTCATCGTAGCTCATTGCACGGGCCACATCTTCAATATCCGCCCCCACCAGCTCGCACAGGTTGGCAATATCGTTCATGTAGGAGATTTTCAACGCCAGAAAATCATTGCAGGCATATTTTACCATTTCCGCCGAACGTCTTTTTACGGAAACGATGGGAATATTGAAGGGCTCGTAAATCTTCATTAAAATACTTTCCGCTTCTTTGCTCTCAGTACCGATAATGATTCTTGCCGCATGAAGGGTATCCCTTACTGCCGTTCCCTGGGCCAGAAATTCCGGATTGGAAGCCACCTCCACCTTCACGTCTCTGACCAGAAAATCATGAATAAACTGCTCCACCTTGTCGTTGGTTCCGATGGGTACGGTAGATTTTACCACCACCAGACAGTCCCTTTCCACCGACTCTGCAATCTGTCGGCAAACGGTGGCAATATAGCTTAAGTTAGCGCTTCCGTCAGGCATTTCCGGTGTACCCACTCCGATAAAAATAACCTCTGCGTCCCTATAGGCTTTTGCATAATCCGTGGTATAGTGCAGCCTTCCGGTAGCATTATTTTTTATCATCAGCTCCTGCAGGCCTTCCTCATAAATAGGGGAAACTCCGCTTTCCATCAGCTTCACTTTATTCTCATCAATATCCACACAGGTAACCTCATGCCCCACTTCCGCAAAGCATACACCTGCCACCAGACCCACATATCCCGTTCCTGCTACTGCAATCTTCATTATTGTACCTCACTGTCCTTTAAATTGAAATAACCTTTTTATCGCCAAAATACTGTAATCTGCAGCTATTCCTGCTTATTCTTCATCACATATTCCCCGTACACCCGATTCAAATCCATCTCAAAATTCTTCCGGTCACGCTGGACTATATTGTTCAGTATCAGTCCCGCAAAAAAAGACTGGATTGCTGCCAGACAGACGAACCCACAGACAATCAGGGTAGGGA
>JBNMJJ010000255.1:0-4120 GCA_050873745.1 Lachnospiraceae bacterium
CTTATAAATATCTTCCTGTGAAACAAATTCATTCCTGAACTGCCCATTCCAGTTCGTGACAAAATCCTTGTCAGATTCAACCTCAGATACCTTCGGAAATTCACCAAATGTATCAAATCCGATAATTTTTCGTGAATTCTTATTCTCCAGCAGCTCACGAAATGTAGCCCACTGGATAATCGAGCCTCCCTTAAATACCCCCAGCTCGACAATACTTCCCGGCAAATCAATTATCTTCTTATATAATTCATAATGAGAAATGATGTTCCCTAACCGATAAGGCTGAGACGTTAGGTAAAATCCATTCTCATACATAAACTCTTTGCTTTCATCAAATTGATTAATCATCTTTGTTACCCTCCTGTATTTTGAATCACCTCTGGCAAACTGTGCTGCCGATACTATAGATTGTGGTAAAGTTACTTTTGCGCTATAAATGATAAAAATTTTGTTTTTAAAATATTTTGTTGATTATACCGAGTGCAAAACTTCTGACTCCAGTTCCTTTAATTCGTCAAGTGATAATGAGGGAACATATAGTGAAATTTCTTCAAGGGATAACTTTCCCACTTTTATCATTCTTTTTGCGGTTTCCCTGGCTTCTCTGTGAGTAACACTATCATCAATATCCTTTGTATAAGCCTTTAAAATCTGCTCGTCATCAAATAATGTCATCATAATATCCACAACCTCCTGTTCTTTGCTGTCAAGATATTCTTTTAGTATATTTCTATTTTTACAAATATGAATTGTTTCTATTATTGCCTGTTTGGTGTTTCCGTATAATTTTCTTTGTTCATTATAAACTTTAGAAAAAATTATATACTGTCCAATAATATCTTTCTCATTCTCCCGATATAAAACTTTTATTTCTGCATCAATAGCAGTCTTGATTCCGTCAAAAAAATCTTTTGAAAGTGAAATAGTATCAGGAATATTTTTTCTATCTCCTGTAAATATCACATACAGTTCAGGTTTGGGCATATTTACTTTTTTACTGCCATACAGATTTTGATTGGTACGTTTAAAATAATCATGATAGGTCTGGATTAGATACATCAGCGCACGAATAATAATATTTAATGTCCATGTGGATTGACTTTCCACAAGTACCATCAACCGGTTGCCCACAGAAAATCCCAAATCGTTATAATCCGCATCAATTAGTATATGCTTGAGTGTCACATCTGCAATCTCATCTTCCTTTACATTGCAATCTTCTGGGTGGAGCGCTTTATATAATTGGAGCAGGTATTTTTTATCTTGGAACAAATTGGTGAATACACTGTCTTTTATCCGTCTTTTCGGAGTGTTTTCTGCCATTTTATCACCTCATTTGCGGCAATTTGAGTGGGAGATGTTACAGAATTCATTTGGGTTACATTTTGATTATACAAAAAAACACTTTTGCTTACAATAAAAATAGTGTTAAGTTTCTAATTTCAGTAGATAGAAATAGCAGAATATGGTAAACTTCTTTAATAAATCATCAGTTTCAGCGAAGCTTTAAAAGAATATCCTTTATAGAAAGGGCAGTGAGATTGAATATTTCACAAAATAAATATGTCATTTGATTCAATAGGCTTTATGCTTTTTTTTCCGGCAGTGGTAATTTTATATTTTGTATTACCCCAGAGGTACAGGAGGCTGTGGCTGTTGGTCACAAGCTATTATTTCTATTTTTGCTGGGACTTGAAGTATGTGCTGCTTCTTTTTGTCATTACCCTGCTGACCTATATAAGCGCAAGGCTGATAGAAGGGAAGAGGAGAAGAGGGATACTGGCAGGGTGTGCAGCGGGTGTATTGTTGATTCTGGGCATATTAAAGTATCTTGGCTTTGTCTTCCATAATGTTAATCTTCTGCTGGGGATGTTCAATGTGCCCGGGGCTCTGCCTGCCTATAGTCTGGCGGTTCCCATAGGGCTTTCCTTCTACTCTCTTCAGGCTTTGGGATACGTTATAGATGTATACAGGGGAAAACTTAAGGTAGAAAAGAATTTTATTCAATATGCACTTTATGTAGCCTTTTTCCCCACTCTTTTATCCGGCCCCATCGAAAGAGGGACGAATCTGCTAAAGCAGATACGAAAGGGAACCATTTTTGAATATGAGGAGGCCAAAAAAGGGCTGTTGCTGATGGCCTACGGCTATTTTGAAAAGCTACTGATTGCCAATAGAATAGGCTTACTGACCCAGGATATATTTCTTCACTATCCATCCAAAACCGGGGCGGAAATAGCCCTGGGGACGGTGCTGTACGGCATTCAGATTTATGCAGATTTTGCAGGATACAGCAACATAGCCATAGGGGCGGCAAAGGTTTTGGGCTTTCGGCTTAAGGAGAATTTCCGCCAGCCCTATTTTGCACACAGCATCAGGCAGTTCTGGCAGAGATGGCATATCAGCCTGTCTTCCTGGCTGCGGGACTATGTCTATATTCCCCTGGGAGGAAGCAAAAAAGGAAAAATACGAACCTGCGCCAATTTGATGGTGACTTTTATTATCAGTGCAGTATGGCACGGCGCAGGATGGAAGTATATTGCGTGGGGAGGGCTTCATGGAATATATCAGGTGGCGGGAAGATTAACCGACGGCGTAAAAGGAAGAATCTATCAAAGATTTGCTGTTTGGCGGAATCACCCTCTGGTTTCTGCCTTTCAGGTATGCGTAACTTTTGTGCTGGTGGATTTTGCATGGCTCTTTTTCGGGGCGGAAGGTTTGCAGCAGGCGTTTTGGATGGTACACAGAATGCTGACCCAGTTCAGGCTTGGGGAGACCTTGTCTCGGAAGCTGTATTTAATGGGAATGGAAGAAAGCCGCTTTGGAATACTGATTCTGGAGATACTCATCCTATTTGTGATAGACCTGCTCCACGAGAAGGGCATATCCGTTACGGGCTGGCTGAATAAAAAAAGCACAGTGTTCAGATGGAGCTTATACTTGTCGGGGATACTCTGGCTGTTTATTGGAATAATCTATAATTACGGACAGGGAGCGGCTACGTTTTTATATACCCAGTTTTAAGGGCAGGGCAGAAAGATGAAAGTTTTTTATAAAAAGGCGGGTACGTTTATCCTTTTATTCTGTATCCTGTTGATTGGATTGAATGTGCTGGCCATGAAGGAACCTTTTGGTACGTTTTTGACAAAAATAACGAACAGCGGGGACTATATTCAGACAGGTTCAGAAGAGATTCAGCCCTATATCGCCAGGGTGCGGCAGGAGGATAATACCAAAAAGCTGATAACCGGTGACAGTCTGTGTTTTCAGATGTTTAACCGTTTACAGGAATATAATCCGGAGTATACTATAGTAGGAAGCAACGGAGCCATTACTATGGCGGGGCAGTATCTTGTGGTAAAGGAATATCTGGAACACCATGAGAATGCAGAGGAAGTGTATCTGTTTATTCATCCTGATTCTTTGGTGAGAACCTTTGATATTCAGTTAGGGTACCAATATCTGGTAATGCCCTTTGGGGCGGCAGATATGCTGACCAATCTGGATGCAGATACGAAGGATGCGCTTCGGTCGGTATATGGTTCTTTTTTTATGAATCCCGGTGTTATCCGATGGCTGGATGCTTCTCCCATGTGCAGGAAAATATATTTTAATCTGTTAAATGATTATGGGAAAAGCTATGCACCCCAATACCAACTGGAGATAGCGAATCAGTATATCAACAAGATAGATGAACTGTGCAGACAGCGGGGAGTGGAATTTTACCTGTATGCAAGCCCGGTATCGGAGCAGATGGAGGAGAAAATAAGGGCCAGAGAAGAGGAATGGGAAGAAACCAGACTGGCAGAAATTTTTCCCGGCTATTTCAAAGATATTCTGTTTTTCCCAGAGGAACAGGCTGCCGACGGAACCCATTTCAGCGGTGAATTTGCTAAACAGCAGATATATAATCAATGGATTGTAAAAATATTTGGGGACACAGGCTTATTGCAGGATTTGAAATTTGAGTAACAAAGGAATGAATACATGGAGTACAGTAAAAAAATTGACGTCATAAAGGCATTTGCCATTTGGACCGTGGTGTACGGGCATTCCATACAATTCGGCTCCGGTGAAGAAGTCCTAAATACGGGCAGTTTCTTTGAGAACGGCGTGTTTC
>JBNMJJ010000256.1:0-4090 GCA_050873745.1 Lachnospiraceae bacterium
ATGCTGGATGAAGGAGTGGCCGTCTTATACAATTCTATTTCGGAGCTGATTGTACAGAAAAAATTCCGGAATAATCGGCCGCTTAAGGCACTGATTATTGACTGTGGAGGAGGAACAACGGATTTGTCCTCCTGCCGTTTTACCATAAATGAACACAGAGTTTCCTATGATATTCATATTACTACCGCTTACGAAAATGGTGATACGGATTTTGGCGGAAACAATCTGACCTTTAGAATCATGGAAATTTTAAAGATTGCTCTTGTGCGGCAGTTAGGTATATCGGGCTGCCCTATTGAAGAAATCATTGCAGATATGGGGGAGGATATTTTCCGCCGGGTGGATGAAGAAGGGGCAGAAGCGGTATACCGACTTCTGGATGAGGAGTATCAGAAGGCTGAGAACATTATTCCCACCCGTTTTAAGGATTATGAACACAGGAGCAATGCAGATTATTTTGCGGTAAAAAATAATTTCTATTTTCTCTTTGAACTGGCAGACAAGATAAAAAAGACCTTCTACGGAAGAGGAGATGCGCTTCGGGTGGTAGTCAGCAGTATTCCCATAGAAGAATTGGCTACGGTTTGTATACCGGCAGACCGGTTTAAGCTGTCCGTCGTCACCCAGGGACAGATGGAGGTTCTTAAGGATATTCCGACGGTCTATTTCAGCATTAATCAGTTGAATCGTCTGCTTCAGGCGGATATTTACCGTATCGTAAAGCGGTTTATAGAAAGCCCATATGAGAGTGACGAATTACAGGAATATTCCATAATGAGGCTTACCGGTCAATCCTGCAAGATTGACATTTTCCGGGACGCCTTAAAAGAATTTATTCCGGGAAAAATTATTGAATCCTCCAAGAGAAATCGGATGGAGGCAGAAAAATACGGGCTGAAGCTGATGTGTCTGGATGGAGCAATTAAATATATTAAGGACAAGCGGTTTGGCTATGCCGACGTGACCATCGTAAGAGGGCAGCCGGCTTTCCCCTATCTGGTTACGGCTATTACTCACACCGGAAAGGAAGAAGTTCTGATTCACAGTTTGGACCGCAGCCAGACCGGCGGCTATACATCCAGAAATATGACCGATCTTACCCTGCAGTTGTATTTAAAGGATTTGAATGGACAGTCAAGGTATAAATATAATTGCTCTTTTAACCGGAGTAGATTTAAGCCGGTGGAGGCAGAGACCATTGTAAACAAATATGAGAAGAGGATTCTTCAGGATGATGTGGATTCTATCGTCAATCGTGAACTGAGAGCGTTTGTGCTGGCGGATGAAGAACGATGGGGATTCGTGGTAATTCCTATTCTGAGGGAGGACGAACAACTGATGCTGGGGCCGGAACAGTTTTTCCATTTTGAAACAGAAAGCTGGCTCACGAACTTTTTTGATGGAAGTAAGTAAGTAAGGGAGGAGTTGAATATGCAGGTTAGAGCAATTCCTGTTTTTGAACATGTTCATATTTTGAGAAAAAGTATGCTGGAGTCTTTGGCAGACTATGCGTTTTTGGGTAATCAATTTTTGTATAAGCATTACGGCGACGGAATTATTTCCGGCTGTGAGCTGACTACTACGAAGGACTCTATACAGCTGGGAGAAGGGATAATTATCTATGAGGGACAGATGTTTTTGATTAAAGAGACTATGCAGATTAATTACTACCCAACCAACACTACTGTGGTGTTAAAGGCACATTTTTCAGAACAAATACAGGATGGAAGCTTCACTTATCGGGAGATGGACCTTCTCCTTACGGAGCAGGTTGAAAAGAAAAAAGGGGAGATGGAGCTGTGCCGCTTTAAGCTTCAGGAGAGAGCAAGACTTCGATATGAGTATCAGGATTTTGAGGACCGGGATACGGAGTTTGATACACTGAATACCATTTATGCGGCCTTTTCAGCAAAAGGCGGAACTACGCTGGCTCCGGATATTCTCCAAAATTTTGCCAGAGAGATGTTGAGTGAAGAGGGGCTGACGGAGGTGGACCGCTGTGTCTGTCTCCAGCTTTTGGCGCAGGACAGGCCGGTGAATCGGGAAATGTTGGCTGCCTATATTCAGGGAAGAAACAAAAAAACGATGAAAGACGCTTCAAACCATGCTATTTATGTGGAGTTGGTGGAAATCCTGAAAGAAGTAAAAGAAGGAAAGAAAGCGAAAGCAGAAGAGTCTGGAAGGAGGAAGTGGAGAATGATGGTGGAGTAAGGGGAGAGAGAAGAATCCATTTGAGGGGCGAAAAAGGGGATTGAAAATAGTAATAAAAGAATAAGAGGAGGTATACGAAAGATGTCAAAATGGCCTGAATTGCCGATAATTGGCGCCTTAGGGGCAATATTTGGGGAGCCGGTTAAAGGAGATTTATCTGCTATGCCTGAGGATAAGATTTTAGAGGCTTTAAAAAAACTTCCGCTGCCGGATTCACTCTGTACCAGCGATGCAGCGGTAATCTGTTCTAATGCGGCGGAAGAAGGGGAGCCTGTACATATCGCAGCAAACAGTGAGGTCTATTTAAAGGGGAAGCGTCTGTTAATCAGGACGGACGTGCAGCCGGAAAAAAACTTTGCAGGATGTACGAAGGCAGCGGACGGCCGGTGCCGGATTGTGGAGAATTATCAGGATTGGATATTGGATGACGAATGGAAGGCATATGACAGCTCTTCCGGACAGGGGGACGGCAGGGAGATGCTCAGCAGGGAGTATTCTTATATGCTCTGTAAGGAGCATTGTGGGATAATCCGGTTTTTTGATGATGGACAGGCTTTTGCAAGTACAGAAGAAATTCTGGCTGATGCAATGTGGCGAGAAGTAAGTGACGAGGGTATAGATATGATTAGTAATTTTGAATTAACGAAAGGTTATGCAAAAGCTACGGGGATAGGCGTCTTTGATGAATCAGGAGAAATGATTGGAATCTATCCCCACTATGTTATCTACTACGATAAAGAAATGGGAAAGTACAAAAGCGATGGCGGAATCACCTTTGGTTTTGGGCACTGGATTAGCCAGAGGGAATATGAGCTGGACGCCTCGGAAAGGGAAATTATAGATGAATATAACCTGGCGGGACAATTTACTCCTCCACATATCGGGAAAAAAAGCTATCCGGTGCCGGGTGCAATGTATATGCCTGTTGAGGAAGCCAAAAGCCTGTTGAGGGCGGACATTCAGGTGGCCAGTGATGCAGTGAATAAATTTATCAGAAAACATGCAGATAAGAAAATTATATTGGAGCAGCACCAGTTTGAGGCACTCGTCTCGTTCACCTATCAGCATGGGGTGGGGTGCTGGAATGAGATAGAGGATAATACGGGAGACAATAAAGATGCAAATAAAGCTGATGAAAAACCGAAATATAACCTACTGCCAACTCTCCTTCTTGAAGGAACATACAAGGATTCTCTGGCATTTATAGGAGCATATACTGACCAGGACACTTATGGCAGGAGATTAGATGAAGCCAAGTTATTTACCGAAGGTACTTACCCAGAGGAGGTGGAAGAATGAAGACAGGCTTAAAAAAAGTAGTCTGGCGGCTTTTAACATTTGCATGGCTTGGTCTGCTGGAGCTGACGGGAAACGACATGCAGGAGGAGAAGAGGGAGCGTCTCTACGGTACCTGGATTATTGAGGAGGTGGCGACGGTGAACCGGAGATTTTACCATGAGGATATGTATGTCGACGAGTATGACCGGGAGGGGGAGGAGGTAAAAGCCTGCATGGGAATGGAGATTGCCTATGGAAGGGAGCATATCAGGATAGGGCAGGACAGGTATACAGACCTTACATACAGCTTTTCGAATATCCGTCTTGTTGATTATGATATTGATAATTCTGCCGGGAAAGGCTGGGTGCGTTTAGTACCGGGTGTAGAAGAGTATTTAGGCCGGAAGGGACTGTATGTGTCAGGGGAAGAAAACTATGCCGGCGAACATACTCTTCCGGTTACTTACTTTGATATTGCCGTTTCCGGGCTGGAGGAGGACGCCGTCAGGCATGCCGGGCTGCACGGCATCATTTTAAATGAGGACTATCTGCTGCTGGGGAAGGAAGGGATTATTTTTCTGGCGGTAAGAAAGGATAAGGA
>JBNMJJ010000257.1:0-4074 GCA_050873745.1 Lachnospiraceae bacterium
AAATGGCAATCGTAACCGTCTTGATTCCTCCCGCCGTTCCTACCGGTGAACCGCCGATAAACATCAGCAGTATTCCCACAATGGCTGACGCATTCGTCAGATTTTGCTGTGGTATGGTAGCAAATCCGGCGGTTCTTGTGGTTACAGACTGAAAAAAAGCCGCCTGAATTTTTCCCCACAAAGAGTAATCCTTCATGGTCAGAGGATTATTATATTCAAAAATAAAAAAAGCCGCTGCTCCTGCCAGAATCAGCAGAGCCGTCACCCAAAGAGCAATTTTGCTGTGTAGCGACAGATTCCTGAAGCATTTAAACTTATGGGTTCTGAACTTCTTCATCACCCTTATTACATCCCACCAGACAATATATCCGATGCCGCCCAGAATAATCAGCAGGCTGGTAACGACATTAATTACCGGATTTAAAGCATAATCGCACAGACTGTTTTCAGAAATAATATCGATTCCGGCATTACAAAATGCGGATACCGAATTAAAAATGGAAATCCATACCCCTTCTATCCCATACTCCGGCACGAACACTGTCATATAGAAAAGGGCACCGATTCCCTCCACCGTCAAGGTACCCACAATCACCTTTTTGATGAATTTTACCAGTCCCGACAGGGTATTCAGGTTGAAGGCATCCTGGATAAGCATTCTTTCACCTATGCCGATTTTCCGATGCAGACTAATCATCAGGCCGGACATAATGGTGATTACCCCCAGGCCCCCGGTCTGTATCAGAATCAAAAGAACCATCTGGCCAAAAAAACTCCATGAGGAAACCGTAGGAACGGTTACAAGGCCCGTTACACAGGTTGCGGTTGTAGCGGTAAATAAAGCATCGATATACGAAACTGCCTTATTCCCTGCTGCACTGACAGGCAGGGCAAGTAAAGCACTCCCTGCCAAAATGGTCAGAAAAAAGCTGAACATAATTTTCTGCGTTGTGGATAAATTGCGGCGAAAACTCTTTTTCATTATCTGTCTCCTCAGTCATTCCCCTAGGCTCTTCTTTATTTTTCCTGCACCAGTTTTCCAGTCAGGTGTTCAATGCGAAGGGCAATCATCTGTACTCTGTCCGTCTCCTTAAGCATTTCCTTTTCCACCTCTTCTTCGGTGGGGTAATATTTCAACGCCAATTTCCGCAGCTTTTCATCTATGACACTTATGTCATCAATAAACTCTGCCCGTCCCAGCGCAATTACACTGGTCACATTCCAGGCCCATTCTCCTTCTTGTCTGTATCCGCTGTTCCATAAGGTAAAGCATGCCTTATCACATCTTTTTAGGGCATCAATCTTGTGTCCTTGGCGAGCACAGTGAAAATATATCCTGTCTTCTTTTTCCTCATAATAAAAATTTATGGGAACGGCATATGGATAACCCCCATCTCCGATAACCGAAAGCACTCCTCTGCCTTCTGTTTTCAACATTTGCACACAGTCCTCTCGGGAAACCTCCTGCTTATGTCTTCTCATTTTTCTAAACATGACCATTTCTCCACTCCACACCGAAGAATATCTGAAAAGAGCCATTCTTCCTCCAGATTTGCGATGTTACAAAGCAACATGATGAAGGTTAGTGTACCACAGCCCAGGTCAGGACACAATAGTTCCTTGTATTCTTATTTTCCTTAAGATAACGCTTTTTTCAGGTCAGAAACGTATTGTTGCTGCTGCTTTCTTAAATATGCTTTTACAAAAGGCTTCAGGAAAAATTTCTTTACCTCTATTTCTTCTGTAAAATCAATTTCCGTTACCCCTTCTTTTTCTGTGAAAATACCGGTCCAATGCCCTTTCATCTTGCTGTTTTCCATGTCAAACTCCCAACGTTTACATGGCTCCATAACTGTAATCGTAAAAACAGTGGCATAACCGTCCCTGGTATATTCAATAAACTGCCTCTCATCTTTTACTTCTATTCTGCTTAAATCACTGCGCCACCCATAATCTTCCAAAGCAGTAACCTTTTCCCACAAATCTTGTATGCTGCACTGAAAAACAGCTTTTATAGTTGAACTTATCATATCTGCCAAATCCTCCTTATCACACGGCAGGGAGTTCCAACTGCTGCATAATGAGTCGGAATCTCCTTAACCACGATACTTCCTGCAGCGGTTACTCTTCCTTCACCGCCAGTCACTCCCGTTAAAACAATGGCACCTCCACCAAACTGGCAGCCATCACCAGCTTTCCCTTTTCTGCTCCAGCAGATAGCCAAAAATGTGCATACTCAGCTTCATTACATTGTGCCGCAGAAGATTGTTTTTTACCGTCACATAATCATCATAGATTACCGTTTCCACCATGCCTTCCGTCTCCTCCTTATCCAGTTCCACCGGGTCTTTCTGCTCCAGAGACTCGTAACGCTTTGCCATTGTGTCCTCTATTTTTCCCTCATTGGCAATAACCACATCAATCTTGCGCTTTTTCAGATAGTGATTCAATAATTTTATATGGTCTGATACCTTAAAATTCTCCGTCTCCCCGGGCTGCGTCACCATATTGCAGACATACATCAGTTTTCCGTTGCTTCGGTCTATGGCATTCAATATCTCATCACAAATCAGGTTGGGAATTATACTGGTGAAAAGGCTTCCCATACTGAGGATAATCAAGTCTGCCTCTTCCAAAGCCCTCACTGCCTCCCTGGTGGGTACAGGTTCTTCCTTGTAAAAAACCTTTTTTATCTTATTTTTATTCCGGGTAATTTGATGTTCTCCTTCTACAATGCTTCCGTCTTCCATTTCCCCCATTAAAACCACATTATCCTCCGTCAAAGGCACCACCTTCCCTTTCAGATTAAACACCTTACTCAGGGCCTCTATTCCATCGGATAAATTTCCGGTAATCTCGGAGGAGGCTGTAAGCAGCAGATTACCCACGGTATGCCCGTCAAGGTCGCTTGTGGTACGAAAACGGTAATTAAACAATTCCATCACCAGAGGTTCCGTTTCCGACAAGGCAATCAGCACCCTGCGAATATCGCCTACAGCAGGAATATTAAATTCCTCCCTCAGCACTCCCGTACTGCTGCCATCATCACACACCGATACAATAGCCGTTAAATCAACCGGAAATTCCTTTAATCCGCGAAGCAGCGTGGAGGAACCGGTTCCTCCTCCCAATACTACAACCTTCTCTTTCATCATCTTTTCTCCCATACAAGCATCACATTCTTGCCCTACTACCATAAAGAATGCACTGGTATTTTATTTTATATTATGCTATATTTAAACAACAATAACAAGCTGCTAAATTATACTTTAGAGGAGAGTTCATAATGAAAAGAAAGTTAGGAATCATGCTGCTTATCCTGTCCTCAGCGATGATGCTGGGCGCCTGCAGCAATACCGATAAGCCGCAGCAGGATAATCCAGAGACTGAAAGCATTGTTTCGGCAGAGAATAATGCCGTAGATGATAAGACCCCTTCAGAAGGCAGTAATGCAGTAAATGACAGCGCCCCTTCGCAAGACAATAATTCAGTAAACGATAACTCTGCTTCGGAGGCTGCCCCCACCTCTTCTACAGTGGCTGAAACAGAGGCGGTACCCTATTACGGTACCTGGTCCGTCAAAGACTGTCAGCCCGCAAAGGTTTCTGCCCTGTCACCGGAAGAGATTGGTACATATCTGAGCTACAGCATTACCTATCAGCCCGATGCAGTATACCAGAATGACCAGAAAATGAATATTGATGCGCTTCAGTATGAAGCCGAACCTTATACAGAGGAATCGTTAGTGGAAAATTATAAGGCAAATCTGGGGGAATGGTGGAATGGCATATCCGAAGTATCCTGCGTTTCTGTCACAGCCCCTGAGAATTTTTTTGGGAATCAATTCTTTGTCGTTAGTGACGATACGCTGTGGATTTACTATGAGGGTGCTTTCTTTCTCGCTAAAAAAGTGATTATGCCGGATTATGCCGTGTGATGGGAGCCGCTTCTGTGATGGGAAGCGGCTCTATTTTTGTTTTCATTTATTCAAGTGCGAAGTTTATATTACTATTTTAAAGGTAAATATTTTCCCTTCTCCTCCAGTGAAATTCCTAATAGTTCCATAGCCTGTTC
>JBNMJJ010000258.1:0-4067 GCA_050873745.1 Lachnospiraceae bacterium
AAATATACCAAAGGCTTTCCAAACCGCTGCCAAAGAAAAGGGCGTCCGGGTTTACGACCTCATGAATGACCCGGCCCTGGCCTACTTTAATACCCTTGCCACGGCGGAGGGGGCCATATGCGAGGCTATCAAACTAAGTCCCATCAATCTGCACAAAAGTTCATGCCTGGTTCTGGGCTATGGAAAATGCGGCACTACCCTGGTTCAATATCTGAAGGGCCTGTTCTGTAAAGTATGTATAGCCGCCAATCCCGCTGTGGAACTGGCAAAGGCCGCTCTTACCGCAGACAGCGTATGCCCTCTTAAGGAGCTTGAAGCTCACTTAAAGGATGTTGACTTTATCTTCAACACCATCCCTGCTTTGGTGTTAGAGGCTGACCTTCTTTCCCGTTTAAAGCCCGGCGTTACCATTATCGATATTGCCTCCGCCCCGGGAGGAGTGGACTATGAAGCTGCCCAAAGGCTTGGCATTTCGGCTCATTTAGCCCCGGGGCTTCCGGGAAAATATGCGCCGGCCTCATCCGCCGATGCCATAAAAACAACCATAAAAGCAACCCTGAAGGAGTGAAAATATGTCATTAAAAGGAAAACATATCGGAGTCGCCATCACCGGCTCATTCTGCACCTATGAGGAAGTGTATGCCGAACTGGAAAATCTGGTACAGGAGGGAGCCCATGTACAGACCATTCTTTCCGGCTCAGCCCAGAGTCCGGACAGCCGCTTCGGAAAAGCCGAAGACTTCGTCCAAAAGGTAACTGACATTACTGGAAATAAACCCTTTTTAACCATTCCCGAAGCAGAGCCTATCGGCCCCAAAAGCCTTTTCGATATACTGGTTCTTTTTCCCTGCACCGGAAATACCATCGCCAAGCTGGCCAACGGAATTACGGACAGTCCCGTATTGATGGCCGCCAAAGCACATCTTAGAAACGATAAGCCTTTACTGATTTCCATTTCCACCAACGATGCTTTGGGAATGAATATGAAAAATATCGGTCTTCTTCTCAACGCCAAAAATATTTATTTCATCCCCTTCGGTCAGGATAACCCTACCTTAAAGCCCAATTCCATGATTGCCCACACCGAGCTTCTTATTCCCTCCCTGGAGGCGGCTCTGGAGGGTAAACAGTATCAGCCCATTATCCGCTGAGAAAAGCCGACGGCCTCAGGGAAAGCAGCTACCACCCCTATCCGCTGAGGCTGCAGCTACCACCCCTATGTAAGACGTAAAAAAGGAGATAAGACAATGTGTGGAATTGCCGGTTTTTATAACCCCGATACAGATTACACCTCACAAAAGGAGAAATGGCAGCACATTTTAGAAAAAATGAATAAGGCCCAGAAGCGCAGAGGCCCTGATGATGAGGGGACTTACTTAAGTCCTCTCTGCGGTCTTGCCCATGTACGGCTGAAAATCATCGACCTGCTGACGGGCAGCCAGCCCATGATTCGAAAAGAGGCAGGACGGGAATGGGCCATTATTTTTAACGGAGAAATCTACAATATGAAAGAACTGAAGGAAGAGCTCATCCGGGAGGGAGCTTCCTTTCACACTGCCAGCGACACGGAGGTGATTCTGGTTGGTTTCATGCTCCACGGCAGGGACTACATCAAAAAGCTGAACGGGATTTTTGCCATAGCCATCTGGGATTCCTTTACCGGTGAGCTTACGCTCTTCCGTGACCGGCTGGGGGTAAAACCCCTGTTCTATACCCGAATGGGCAAAACTCTTATTTTTTCTTCCGAAATCAAGGGCCTGCTGGCCTATCCCGGTGTTGAGCCGGTTCTTGACCGGGATGGCCTGTGTGAGATTTTCGCCCTGGGTCCGGCAAAATCTTACGGAAAAGGAGTTTTCAAGGATATTCTGGAGGTTCTTCCGGGCCACTGCCTGATTTGCGGCAGAGAGGTCTTTTGCGAGGATGCCTATTGGAAGCTGGAGAGCCGTCCCCATGAAGATTCTATGGAAAAAACCATCGAAAAAACGACCTGGCTTTTGGAGGATGCGGTAAAAAAGCAGATGCTTTCCGACATTCCCATCAGCACCTTCCTTTCCGGCGGCATCGACAGCAGCCTGGTTACCTCCATCTGCGCCAAAGAGCTAAAAAAACAGGGCAAAAAACTGAACACCTTTTCCTTTGATTTTTACGATAACCAGAAATATTTCCAGGCCAATTCCTTCCAGCCCAGCCAGGACCGTCCCTATGTGGAGCAGATGGTAAGCTATGCCGATACCAACCATTATTTTCTGGAATGCAGCAACGAAGAACAGTTAGAATATCTCTACCATGCCGTAGATGCCAGAGACCTTCCCTGTATGGCGGACGTGGAATCCTCCATGCTCTATTTCTGCAGCAAGGTAAAGGACTATAATAAGGTGACGCTGACGGGAGAATGTGCCGACGAAATCTTCGGCGGCTATCCCTGGTTCCACAATGAAAAAGCCTTTGAAACGGCCGCTTTTCCCTGGTCCATGAGCATGGCCCCCCGGCAGGTCTTACTCTCCGACGAGCTTATCCACGACCTGCCTATGGAAGAATACGCACGGGCCGCCTATGAAAAAACCATTCAGGAAACCCCTGTACTTATGGAAGACAGCCCCCGGGAAAAAAGAAGACGGGAAATTGCCTATTTGAATCTGCGCTGGTTTATGGTCACTCTTTTAGACAGAATGGACCGTACCAGTATGTACAACGGTCTTGAAGCCAGAGTTCCTCTGGCCGACCATAGAATCGTGGAGTACGTTTTTAATGTTCCCTGGGAAATGAAAGCCCCTGACGGTGTAGTGAAAGGTCTGCTCCGCCACGCCGGAAAGGAGCTGCTGCCGAAAGAAATTCTCTGGCGGCGAAAAAGCCCCTATCCCAAGACCTATGACCCTGCCTATGAAAAAATGCTGGGCAGCCGCCTGAAGGAGGTTCTCTCCTCCCCTTCGGCTCCCATCCGAATACTGTTAGACGAAAAGAAGGTTCAGGATTTTCTGAACAGTCCCTCGGACTACGGAAAGCCCTGGTATGGTCAGCTCATGGCCGGCCCCCAGATGTTAGCCTATATGCTCCAGGTAAACTACTGGCTGGAGAAATACCGTGTCCGGCTGGTATAAAAAGCCATTTTCCTGTAAAAAACAAAGGGGCGGTTTCGCCCCTTTAAACTGTATCAAATAATCACAAATTCTTCTGTTTCTATGTTTTCATTCCCCACAAGCGTTACTTCCCCGTCCTCCTCAAAGGTATATGCACGGTAAATACATACATTTACTTTTTCCTGTTTTTGGATGGGAGCCTCTTCAATCTTTCGGGTTCCCTTCAACAGGGTATCGTGGATGCGAACCATAAGCTCCACTTCTTTTCCTTTAAACAGCGTATGTTCTACAACCCCTTCCTCCACAGAGGCATGGTATTTAAAGGGCTCATCCAACCTGGTTATGCTGACATTCTCCGGTCTTACCACCGCATGCAGTGATTCATTCAGATTCGTAAACCCCTTGAATTGGCTAATATTTTGTATACGAATGGGCTGCCCCATAAACTCAGCCACGAAGGAGGTTTTCGGCTGACTGTAGATTTCTAAAGGACTTCCGATTTGTTCTATTCTTCCCTTATTCGTAATAATAATTTCGTCCGCCACTTCCATAGCCTCTTCCTGGTCATGGGTAACGAAAATACTGGTTATTCCCACCTTATCAATCATTTCCCTAAGCCAGCTTCTAAGCTCCTGCCTTACTTTTGCGTCAATCGCTGCAAAAGGCTCGTCCAGAAGCAGCAGTTCAGGATTGGGCGCCAGGGCTCTGGCAAAGGCAACTCTCTGTCTCTGACCGCCGGAAAGCTGATTGGGATACCGTTTCTCCAGTCCCTTTAAGCCAACCAGCTCAATCAGCTCTTCCACTCTTTTTTTTATCTCTTCCTTATCCCACTTATTCACTCTCAGTCCAAAGGCTACATTCTCGTAGACCGTCTTATAACGAAAAAGTGCATAGCTTTGAAACACAAAGCCGACTCCTCTCTTGCTGGCAGGAACATGATTGACCACCTTTCCATCGATAATAATGTCCCCGGAATCCGCTGTTTCCAAA
>JBNMJJ010000259.1:0-4032 GCA_050873745.1 Lachnospiraceae bacterium
CATATTCATCTCGGATTTCTCCTACGATTTCTTCCAGTAAATCCTCCATGGTAATCATGCCCACGCAGGCTCCGTATTCGTTCAGAACGAAGGCCACATTGTGCATCTGATGACGCAGCTCCATCATCAAATCGGCGGTTTTCTTATACTCATAAGTATAGTAGGCTTCACGAAGGATATTGCGAATAGAAAAATTATCCCTGGTAGCTGCCAGAATAAAATCTTTTATGTTAACTTGACCGATAATACTGTCCTTATCCCCTTCGTAAACCGGGATTCGGGTATACATGGATTCACGGAAAAGGGAGAGCAGGTCATCGTAGCCTGCGTTCACATCCACAGTCACCATATCGATACGGGGAATCATAATATCCTTTGCCACCGCATCGCTAAAGTCGAATACGTTATAGATGATTGTTCGCTCTTCGGATTCAATAACCCCATCCTCATGGCTTACATCCACATAGGTTCTTAATTCTGTCTCGGTCATAGTAGGCTTTGCATTAGGGTCCAGCTTCAACAGCCTTAAAATTGCATTGGAAAACAGGTCAACGAGGTAAATAACGGGGGTCAGCGCCACCATTAAGAAACGGATGATGGGGGCATAAGCCAGTGATAGCTTCTCCGCATGGGCCTTAGCCAGGGTTTTGGGAAAAATTTCACCGAACAAAAGCACCAGAATGGTCAAAAGCCCGGTAGCCAGCCCTACAGCCAGATTGATTCTGATGGCCAGCGTGGTAGCCAGAGCAGAAGCAGAGATGTTGACGATATTGTTTCCGATTAAAACTGCACTAATCATTTTACCGTAATGGTTTAAAACGGTTTCAACAGTGGCAGCTCTTTTGTTTCCTTTTTCAATCAGGCCCCGAATCTTGACGGGATTGACCGTGGAAAGGGCCGTTTCCGCAGAGGAAAAGAAGCCGGAGAGAAAAAGCAGGATGAAAAGAATAACAACCTGTATGACACCAGTGGTATCCAAAAAAAATCACTCCTTTTTTGAAGAAAATTCCTGTATAAAACAGGTTGAAAGTAATACTACAGAAAACTGGGCCAAATGTCAAGGTTTTCGTAATGATTGGGGGCATTTCTTCATATGAATGGAACAGGAAAATAAAAAAAGGGGAGGGAAATAAAATGTATAAAAGCCGCAGAGAGGAAGAAGATAAACCAGTATTGTCCAAGGCTGTTTTTTCGGTTCTGGCGGGACTGCTGACTGGCTATATCATTACGCTTATCGGTTTATTTATAATCGCCCTTTTGCTGCTCCAGCTTCATCTGTCTGAGCAGACGGTGGAAATTGCGATTATTGTTCTTTATGTGCTGTCTTCTTTTACATCTGGCTTCCTTATTGGAAAGCTGATGAAAACCAGAAAATTTTTATGGGGAATGGTGGAAGGACTGGCTTATTACCTGATTCTGTTCGTGCTGTCCATGATTATGCAGAAGAATATGGCTATGGACGGCAGAGAGCTGATGACGGTATTTTGCATCTGTATGGGAGGCGGAATGCTGGGGGGAATGCTGTCCTGATTTTTATAAGAAAATACTTTCCCTGAAAAAAATTGTGTGTTATACTAAAAAAGACATATGTTACATAAGGTCATTCAAATGACCGCAATAGAAGGAGGCTTAAGGATGAAGCGTATCAAAACATTAACCACAAGAGACTACAAGGAATCCATGAAAAAGGGTGGTTGCGGCGAGTGTCAGACTTCCTGCCAGTCTGCATGTAAAACTTCCTGTACAGTAGGAAATCAGAGCTGCGAACAGATTAAATAGTATTTTGAATAAAAGAATAGAAAGGTAGATATTACCAGGCAGACAGACTCGAGACTGCGGGAGTGGCTTAAGCCGCTGCAGTCCCGGGTCTGTTTCGAGTAATGGAGGAAAAAAAGTGATTCATCAGTATATTAATAATGGCTATCATATTGTGTTGGATGTAAACAGCGGCTCCGTCCACGTTGTGGATGAGCTGGTTTATCAGGCAATCCCTTTGCTGGAGCCTTTCCTTTCCGGAAAAAAGCTGGATGAAGGAGGGGAGCTGTCTATAAAGGACAGAGAAGAAGCCCTGGCGGCTCTGTCAGCCTTAGAGGCCGCAGAGGAGGAAAAGGAAGAGATACTGGAGGATTTGATTGCTCTTACCGCAGCAGGACAGTTGTATACGGAGGATTGTTATGAAGAATATATTGGAGACTTTAAAAACCGGGAAACGGTGGTGAAGGCTCTTTGTTTACATATTGCCCATGATTGTAATCTGGCTTGCAAATATTGCTTTGCGGAAGAGGGAGAATACCACGGAAGACGGGCCATGATGAGCTATGAGGTGGGAAAAAAGGCGCTGGATTTTCTGGTGGCTAATTCCGGGAACCGGGTAAATCTGGAGGTGGATTTTTTTGGCGGAGAGCCTTTGATGAACTGGAAGGTGGTAAAGGACCTGGTGGCCTACGGAAGAAGTCTGGAGGAACCCAATCATAAGAAGTTTCGTTTTACCCTGACCACCAACGGGGTGCTGCTGAATGATGAGGTACAGGACTTTTTAAATAAGGAAATGAGCAATGTGGTATTGAGTATCGACGGCAGAAAAGAGGTGCATGACCATATGCGGCCCTACAGAGGAGGCCAGGGAAGCTATGAGGCGGTTGTGCCCAAATTCCAGAAGCTGGCCGAAAGCCGGAATCAGATGGACTACTATGTCCGGGGAACCTTTACCCATGATAATCTGGATTTTGCCGAGGACGTGCTGCATCTGGCGGACCTGGGCTTCAAGCAGATTTCCGTGGAGCCTGTGGTAGGAGAGGAAAATGAGCCCTATGCCCTGAAGCCGGAGGACATTCCCGGCTTACTTAAGGAATATGACAGGCTGGCAGTGGAGCTGGTAAAAAGAAGGAAGGAAGGCAGAGGCGTCAATTTCTTCCACTTTATGATTGACCTGGCGGGAGGTCCCTGCGTAGCCAAGCGGCTGACCGGCTGCGGCTCCGGCACCGAATACCTGGCAGTCACCCCCTGGGGAGATTTGTATCCCTGCCACCAGTTTGTGGGAAAGGATGAATTTTTGCTGGGAAATGTAGACGAGGGAATTACCCGTAAGGATTTGGTTCAGGAATTTAAATGCTGTAATGTATATGCTAAAGATGACTGCCAGAATTGCTTTGCCAAATTCTACTGCAGCGGCGGATGCGCAGCAAATTCCTATAATTTCCACCATAATATTAATGATACCTATGATTTGGGCTGTGTATTACAGAAGAAACGGATTGAGTGTGCCATTATGATGAAGGCGGCTATGGAGGATTAGCGGAATGGATAAAAAGAAGGGAATCATCAGTCTGCTGCTTATCCTTTGTGGGCTGGCAGCAGGAAGCTATGTTTCTTTTTTTGGACTGGATGAAGCGGGGACAGGTTCCCTGTCGGCGGTAAAAAAGGGGCTGGATTTGGCCGGAGGCGTCAGTATCACCTACCAGGTAGTGGGGGATGGCGAGCCCCAGCCGGCGGATATGGCAGATACCGTATATAAGCTGCAGAAGAGGGTTGAGGTCTACAGTACCGAGGCCCAGGTGTATCAGGAAGGAGCAGACCGCATTAATATAGAAATTCCAGGTGTGTCCAACGCCAACACTATTTTGGAGGAGCTGGGGAAACCCGGCTCCCTTGTGTTTGTGGACGAGGAGGGAAACCAGGTATTAAGCGGAATGGATATTGAGGATGCCAAAGCGGCGACGCAGCCGGACGAAACCAGACAGACCCGTTTTGTGGTGGCATTGACCATGACCAAAGAGGGAACGAAGAAATTTGCCCGGGCCACCGAGAAGGCAGCGCCGGGGCATGAGAGAATCTATATCGTCTATGATGACCAGGGTCACGCTCACGTGGAGCTGCCCTTTGTCAAAAAGGAGCCCGCGCCTGATCCGGAGACGCCGCCGGTGACAGGGGAGGACGTGAATATCGATTATATCGACAACGGCTACGCCCCCGTCCTCCAGCCCCTCCAGGCGCGGCTGCTGCCCTCCGCCGTGCTGCGCCAGGACCCCCAGG
>JBNMJJ010000260.1:0-4021 GCA_050873745.1 Lachnospiraceae bacterium
AGACAGGTCAGCAGAAATGCACCAAAGATATGCTTTAGAATCCCTTATATGTGTTAGTATTGTTTTTCAATAGATTTATTTTGTTATATCGTATTCTACTCTTTTTTTGTTTTTTGTCAACTCTTTTCGGTGAAATATCAGCTTCTATGTACAGCTTTTGTCTGTTTTTCCTTTATACAAGCCAAGTCTATCCGTTATCCAGGAGATAAGTCCTGCTGCCAATAAGGTGATGCTGATTATCAATATGCCATAAACCAAGTGGGAATACTCCAATACCTTTTCCAATAGCCTCTGTACAAAGGGGTGTATCAGGAAAATCTCATATGAGCATTTTCCTAAATAATTCGATACTCTATTTCCTACTCTCACTCGACTAAATATAAGAAGCGTTAATACGCAGAAACTTAATGAAGCCACATTTCTTCCGATGGGGTTTCCCAAAACACTGTCATTTCCCAAAACAAAAAATAATATTAATGAGCTGCCCAGCAGCACTATCATTGAAATAAAAATAAATATTTTCTGTTTTTCCGCAACATCAATCTTCTTTTTTTCATATTGACAATACAATAAACCCAATGGAAAGCATAATGTACTTCCGTACCATGGATTATCAATTCCTGCGCAAAACGACCAGGCAATAAATATTACCGAAGCAATTAAAACAGCTATATCTCTACTTGCACGCTTTAAGTATTTATGCAGATAGTAAAAAAGAATATAGAATAATAGCTGTTCCCAAACATACCAGTTCGTCAGGATAAAAAAATTCCTGTAATCAAGTATCTTTTCTATACCCCCCCCCAGAATAAACTGTTGAAATCAGGATGTATGCTGCGTATACAACATATGCGGGTAATATAAGCCTTGTACTCTTTTTCAGCAAAAAAGAATCCATGTAGTCAGCTTTCTTATCAGCCGACAATGCTAAACCATATCCAGATAGCAGAAAAAATATGCCTACAAATAAGATACCTGCCTTTCGATTAGGAAAAAGAACCAGACTCCCAGTTGCAACCCCTATATGCCCTATCATAATTTCTATAGCAGATATGCCACGGATTGCTGTAGCTTGATTTTTATCCAAAGGGGGCAGCACATCCTTTTTCCAGCTTATTCCAATTAAAATTATTGCCATCCATGATAACAGGATAATCAGCATAATATCTCCTCTTCCTTTCTCTTGCATCAAGCGCCTGATAAATACCTCACACTGATTTTGCCAATTTTTCTTACTCTTCCTCTATACCAAACTGCTGGTAAGAGGTTTTTCCCAATAAGTGCGCCGGGCTTCCTACATACACCTGACCTGCTTCTGATAAATTCTTTACCGTCAGTGCGCCTGCTCCCAGCACAATGTCCTTCGCTAACGTTACATTGTCTCCCAATGTGGCATTAACCCCAATGAAACATCCCGGTCCGATATGGCAAAATCCAGATATTACAATATGTGATGTCAGCCAACAATCATCTTCTATTACTGTACGGTGCCCTACATGATTTCCACTCCACAGTATAACATTATTTCCTATTTCAACATAATATTGAAGCGTATTATTTTCAAAAATAAACGTATTCTCTCCTATTTTGACATTGTGCCATACAAATGCGTGTGAACTTACATAAGATGCACACCTATAGCCTTTTTTCTTACACAAATCATATAACCTTTTTCTTGCCCTGTTCAACTGCACATATGTAACTGCAACAAACGTCTCATATTCAGAAGGCGGATATAATTTTTCCATATCCTCAAAATCGATAACCTTTTTGCCAAATAAATTATCCTGTGTCCTGTACTTACGTTCAACTGCAAAAGCAACTACTTCATATTCTGAGTCAAGAGTAAAGTATTCATGTGCAATTTCACCAAATTCCCCTGCACCAATAATAACCAACTTTTTATTTTTTGTCACTTTAATACATCCTCCTATAAAATCCCTTTCTTTGAACACTTTTAAAGTTCCTTCGTATATATTCTGTTAATCGAATATTTACTTCCATAGGCTTCCTTATTTCTAGTTAATCCCATGTTCAGAACTTTTCCGCCGTGTTCAGACGAGATTCCCCATGACAGTTTTTTAAAGCCCTTCTTTTTCATTTCAACAATCATGCAATAATACATATATGTCACCGGACTCAACTTATTGTAATCCGGCAGCGCACAAAGATACTGTGCATGAGCCACCTTCACACGGTTAAAATAAAACATCAGCGAACCTGCGATAAGCTTATCCTCTTTATATAAGCCCCAAAACCCACATTCTTCCTTCAAAACGTCATTTTTCAACGCCATCAGCTCATCTATATTGTGTATAGGCTTTAATGAATACTTCTCCAGACTTAAAGCCAATGTCTGATAAAAACACTCCAGTTCTTCTCTGGTTTCCAGTGACTTTAGCAGCAGTCCCTCTTTCTCACAATTATGAACATGAGTCCTTTTTCCCTGAGAAAGATTTGAAATGATTTCTTCCTTATAATGGTCAAATTCTACCTGTAGGTTCAATTCCTTTTCTTCCTCATAATTTTTATAGTACAAAACATACTCCAGTAAATCTTCGTTTTCTGTACTCAGAATATTAGGCGTGATTTTATAAATAATTTTCCCAAATCCACTATCCGCCAGAAAATCTTCAATCAACTCTACCATCTCAATGACTTTCTCTGCCGAATATACTTTAGATGCTACAATGATACCTCCATATGTGCTGCCCTTATGTGAAAAAAATACCTTTTTTTCACCTTCATACTGGATACAGCCGGGACAAACAGCAACTATATTATCTTTCTTATCCAAAACCAGAAATGAACAATCCTCAAATCTGTCGGTCGGATGATAATTCAAAAAACGCCTTGTCTGCAAGAATGTCCCGTTTACTGAATTATTCATTACAAAACTATCCCACTTTTGCTCGAATTCATGATTATAATTTATTATTCTATATCTATACTCTCTTATCTCTGACATCAGCTTTTTCCTCCTCTAATTAATTACATTTTTCCAATAAATAATTGGAGGAAAAATATTTTCTGCCATTCTTTTTATTATGCCATCTATCTCTCCTGCTGATACCAAATGTACAATCCCGAGTTGGCGGCAAGCAATACCCCCCCCTGGACGAAATATCATTTATCCCTATTCTTTTATATCCACTCTTTTCATAAAATCTGATTGCCCTCTTATTATTCGGAGATACACACCAGAAAATTCTTTCTAAGCCCATTTCTTCAAATCCCTTTCTCATCATTTCTTCCATTGCATATTTTGACAATCCTTTCCCCATCGCACATGAACGAATCACTATAGCAAACTCAGCCTGTTTTCTATCCATATCTATATCCTTAAGGCTTACCGTCCCCATATAAATGTCCGTATCATCCGCAATAGCTAAATGAAAATTGCCCTCATCCTCCCAGCTTTTTAATATAAATTTTTCACAATCCCGCAATGATTTCTTATAAAAATCTGCCTGTAAATCCTCCACTACTCCCTTATCGTGCATCCACTCCAGCATGAATGGTGCATCCTTAAGCTCTAATTGACGAAGTACCATCCTTTTACCTCCATCCTTTACACCCTTTTCTTCTTACCTATCCCTTTCACTAACCCCATCACATCTTCCCTGTAAATCAATAAAAATACCAAAGTAACTAATATCGCCAGTATGGTCGCAATAATCGTGCTGTTTGCAAATAGCAGACGCCATAAAATCATAAATACTGCCATAGCAAGCGCACAGCCTATAAAATTCTTTGAGATAACCATTAGCTTCATTCTGCAAAGAACTACCACGCATATAATATCAGACACTATATATCCGATAAGCGTTGCAATAGATGCTCCCTCAATTCCCAATATCGGTATTAAAGTATAATTGATAACGACATTTAATATTGCCCCACTCAAAAGAATCAATACACTTGGCCAGGTTTTCTTCACCACCAGGAACTGATTCCCCGCTACCTGGAAAAGCATTTGAAGCAAAGGGGCTAAAAAAAGGTAAGGCGCCACTATGTATCC
>JBNMJJ010000261.1:0-3990 GCA_050873745.1 Lachnospiraceae bacterium
GATGACCACGGTGGATGAGAACGGAAATACCATACCGGTGCCTTTTATCGGGCCGAAAAAATCGGTAGAGCTGTGGTGCAAATGGGGAGTGCCCAGAGAGCGTTGTATAACGGTGGCTCCGGGAGATACGATTAAAATTAAAGATTTGGAAATTGTGGTTCTGGATTCCTTTGACCGTACCTGTCTGGTAACCACAGATTCCACAGGGGAGGACAGAGAAGAACTGACCGGAGTATGCCCCACCGACATGGATGAGAAGGCGGTAAATTATTTGATTAAAACGCCGGGAGGAAACATTTATCACAGCGGAGATTCCCACTATTCTATCTATTTTGCCAAGCATGGAAAGGACTATGACATCGACGTGGCTTTCGGCTCCTACGGAGAAAATCCTGTGGGAATGATGGATAAGATGACCTCCTCGGATATTTTGAGGATGGCAGAAGCCCTGCGGTGCAAGGTGGTCATTCCTATCCACTATGACGTCTGGACCAACTTCATGGCGGATATACATGAAATCCGGGTGCTGTATGAAATGAAAAAGGACCGCCTGAACTACCAGTTTCATCCCTTTTTCTGGGAGGTCGGGGGAAAATATGTGTATCCCACCGATAAGGATAAGAAAGCCTACCACCACAGAAGGGGATTTGAGGATTGCTTTGAAGCGCCCCAGAACATCCCTTTTCGCTCTTTACTGTAACCCATTGTACACGCACACAGCACACACATAACTTGAAAGAAAGGGGGATGAAAATGCTGCGTGATTTTGTAGAAAAGAAACACTATAAGTTTGCCAAAGGGGCTTCGGACTGGGAAGAGGCCATAAGGATGAGCTGCGAGAGCCTGGAGGCGGACGGAACGGTAGATGAAAGCTATAAAGAAGAAATCATCGCCTGTGTAAAAAAATACGGCCCTTATATGGTAATTATGCCCGGTGTGGCTATGCCTCACAGCCAGGAGGGGGCCCAGGGGGTGAAAAAGACCTCCATTGGCTTTATGAAGCTGGAAAACCCGGTTTCTTTTGAAGAAGGGAATCCGGATAAAGAGGCCCGGCTGTTTTTTACGCTGGCCTCCTGCAATCCGGAACAGCACCTGGACAATATGGCAAAGCTTTCGGATATGCTGATGCAGGAGGAGGTGATAGAAGCGCTGGAAAAAGCAAAGACGCCGGAAGATTTACTGAAGATACAGGAGCAGTATCTGGATTAGACGATTACATAAGAAAATAGAGAAAGGGAACGAATTATGGATATATTGATAAATGCTTGGACGTATTTTTCCACGAACATACTGCAGCAGCCTGCTTTTATGATTGGTTTAATCGTAATGCTGGGATACGTTTTGTTAAAAAAATCCTGGTACGATGTTCTTGCAGGGGTAATCAAAGCCATTGTGGGGTACATGATTTTGGCAGTGGGTTCCGGCGGACTGGTCAGTAACTTCCGTCCGGTGCTGGTAGGGTTAAAGGACAGATTTAACCTTGACGCTATGGTAATCGACCCGTATTTCGGACAGAATGCGGTTACCGCAGGCGTAGAAGAGGTGTTTGGCAAAAGTTTCGGGGACGTATTGATACTGCTCTTAATCGCTTTTGTGGTAAACATACTTCTGGTGCGTTTCAGTAAATTTACGAAGCTCAGGGCTCTGTTTACCACAGGCCATGTGCAGGTGCAGCAGGCTTCTACCGCTTATTGGCTGATTGCCTTTGCCCTTCCGGGGCTGCTTACCCGGAACGTGGCTCTGCTGGTGGTAATGGCCGTTTTGCTGGGCGCATACTGGGCAGTGGGCTCCAATCTGATTGTAAAACCCTGTCAGGAGCTGACCGACGGCGCAGGCTTTACTCTGGCCCATCAGCAGATGTTCGGCATTGCGGTAAACAGTTGGCTGGCAGAAAAGCTCTTCGGTAAAAAGAAGGACGGCAAGGAGATAAAGAAAATCGACGATATTCAGCTTCCGGGCTTCATGTCCATTTTCAATGAAAACATGGTCTGCACCTCCATCCTGATGCTGGCTTTCTTCGGAACCATTCTGGTGGTGCTGGGAAGAGACTATCTGATTACGGGAGGTTTCCTGGGAGAAAAGGAAAGCATGCTCTTTTACGTCATTAAGACCTGTCTGAACTTCGCCGTATACCTGGCTATTCTGCAGCTTGGGGTAAGAACCTTCGTCACGGAACTGACCCAGTCCTTCCAGGGTATTGCAGACAGACTGCTGCCCGGTTCCGTACCCGGGGTAGACTGTGCGGTTGCCTTCGGCTTTGGTTCGGCCAATGCGGTTCCTCTGGGCTTTCTGGCAGGCTTTGCAGGACAGATTATTGCCATCGTAGCCTTAATTGCTTTAAAGAGCCCCGTACTGGTTATCTGCGGCTTCGTACCGGTATTTTTTGACAACGCAAGCATCGCTATTTTTGCCAACGAAAAAGGAGGCGTGAAAGCGGCGCTGATTCTGCCCTTCGTCTCGGGGCTGATGCAGGTCTTTGGTTCTGCCCTGATTGCAGGCTGGGTGGGCATGGCAGCCTACGGCGGCTATCTCGGTATGTGGGATTGGGCAGTAGTGTGGCCGGTAATGACCGTTGTGATGAAATATTTGAGCTATATTGGCGTTGCCATCGTAGCGGTTGCCCTTCTGGCTATTCCTCAGATTCAGTACCGTCTGGACAAGGAGGGGTATTTCTTAATGACAGAGGACTATGAAGCATACAAGACATTAAAGGCAAAAAGAACACAAGGATAAATAGCGGTTGAATTTTATGTTCGTTTTGATTACTATTATGGTAGGAAAAGCGTTCATAAAAGGTATAGTTTGTAGGAGAACAAAATATGGCTAAAGAGAATATGAGCTTTCTGGTATGCTGTGCCAATGGCGCTGGTTCCAGTTTAATGATGAAAATGACGATGCAGAAGGCCCTGGACAAATTAAAGATTAAACCGGGAAAAATACACCACTGCGCTTTATCTGAGGGAAAAAGCGCCGCTTCACAGTATGATGTGGTATTCTGTGCGCAGAATTTTGCCAATATGTTTGCGGATGCCCAGAAAAAGGGAACCATAGTCATCGGTATGCGTAATATTATGTCGGTGCAGGAAATGGAAGAAAAGATAAGAGAACATGGGATTGCCGACTAAAAAAATCAAGCTCATCGTATGCGATATGGATGGGACGCTCTTAAAGAATGACAAGACCGTTTCCAAAGAAAACCGGGAAAGGATTGAATGGGCAAGGGCCCAGGGCACCCAGTTTTCCGTCTGCACAGGGAGGATACAGCCCATGACGGAGTATTATCTTAAAGACCTGGCCCTGACCACTCCGGTGATTACGGCAAACGGTGCCCTGATTTGGGACCCGGCAGAGCAAAGAACCCTTTGGGAAAAGCCTATGGATGCCGGGGAAATGATGGAACTGCTTCATTTCTGTAAAAGAAGAAAGCTGGATTATTGCGCCCTGACTATGGGAGCCAGCTTCTTTTCACCGGAAAATAAGAGGATTGAGCGGTTTCGGCAGTATAACGCAATGGCGGTGAAGCGAGGGCTTACCCCCATGAGGCTGGAAGCCTTTGACCAGCAGTTTGCCTGTGTTAAGCATACACCGGTTCATAAGGTGTTGATTTTGGAAACCGGACAGGGGCAGCTTGAGGAAACGAAGGACTTTCTGACAAACCTTGCACAGACCGGATACACGGCTTCGGAAGACGGGATTTTGGATATTTCCCACAGCAGCGTAAACAAGGGGAAGGGGCTGCTTAAGCTGTGTCAGCTTCTGGATATTGCACCGGAAAGGGTCTGTGCCATGGGGGATTATGAAAATGATATTCCCATGCTGGAGGCAGCCGGTTATTCCGTGGCTATGGGTAACGGCTGCAGAGCCGTCCGGGAGAGAGCGGATTTTGTGACGAAGACCAATGAGGAGTCCGGGGTCGCCTGTGCAATAAGTCATTTTCTAAGGTAAAACGGAAAGGAATGGCTTATGAAACGAGAAAGAGCATTTGTAGAA
>JBNMJJ010000262.1:0-3984 GCA_050873745.1 Lachnospiraceae bacterium
GTTATGCACCAGCCTCTGATATTTTTCCTGTAAAATAATAAAATCCACCGGCTTGATAGAAAGAAAGGTTCTCTCCCCCGGAAAAGGGTGGACCTGAGGATAATGATTGCAAAGCTGCAGCCATTTATCTTCCTGCAGGGGTTCATGTACCTTGTTTTCCCGTTCCTGAACAGGGGGCATATTTTCCGGCTCCGAAGAGTTTTGGGGGTATTTTTCCCGGGATTTATCCGGGAATGCTTTCGAGGGATTTTCTCGGGATTTATCCATAGCTGCCTCCCTCTTCTGCGGCATCCCCTGCAAAATCCCCTGAGACACCCCCTGCAGCATCTTCTTCGTAACCGCCTCTTCCCGTAGAGGCTCCTTCTCTTTTATCCTGATTACGGGAAGTTCTTCCTCTTCTATCTCCTTTGGCCCATATTTTTCTTCAATCCCCTGAATAAAAACATTGTCCGAATCTGCCGCTCCAAGCTGCAGGGGAAATCTTTCTTCTTTGCTTATGGGTAATTCAAGAGGAATACGCAGTATTCTCTCCTGCCCCAAATCTATCCGAAAGGCTTTCAGAGTGGATAAATCCAATTCTCCTCTCTCCAACTGCATAAAGGGCCTTCCCCTTTTTTCAACGGATTTAAACGATTCCTTTAAACTGCCTTGTCCCTTTTCCAGCAAAAGAGCCATCACTTCCTGTCCGCTTTCCTCTTCTACTATGCTAAAACAGCCGCAGACCGCTCCCAAATCCTTTACTTCCAGCTCCAGTTGATGTATGTTTTTCTGCATTTTCCATCTGAGAAAGCCTGCACTGTGTATGCGAAGGCCTTTTTCATAATAATCGATGTAGGCAATATAACGAAAAAATGATTCCATAGGTAAACCTCCTATAGAATCATTTTATTCATCAGTCTTTATTTTTATGAATGATTTATTGACGTTCAACATAATGCAGATAACTTATTACCATTAAAGCAATCTTGAAGGTAAGGGCATCATCAAAATTGCGAATATCCAGCCCCGTTTCTTTCTGCAGCTTTTCAATTCGATACACCAGAGTATTTCGATGAATGTACAACTGTCTGGCTGTTTCCGAAACGTTCAGGTTATTTTCAAAAAATTTGTGAATCGTGGTCAAAGTTTCCTCCTCCAGCTTATCTGGAAGGTTGTCTCCAAAAACCTCCTCCATAAACATTCTGCAAAGATGGACAGGAAGCTGGTAAATCAATCTTCCTATGCCCAGATAGCGATAAGAAATAACTCTTTTTCCGGCATAAAAAATTTTACCTACATCCATAGCCATCTTCGCTTCCTTATAAGACCTGGAAACTTCCTTCAATTCTGAAATAACCGTTCCATAGGAAACCCTTGCATTCAGCATGGCCTCTGTATTCAGCATATCCAGAATCATCTGGGCAATCTGCTCTATCTCCTGGTCCCCCTCGCCTTTGTGGAGAGCTTTAATCAGGATTACTCCCCTTTCATCTACAGAAGTAACATAGTCTCCGCTGTGCTGAGAAAAAAGGCTTCGCATCAGCTCCGTCACTCCGCTTTCCCTGTCCATTCTGGTCTCCACCAGATAGACAACCCTTCTCTCTTCCACATTAATATGGAGCCTCTTGGCCCGATTGTAAATATCCACCAGTAAGAGGTTGTCCAAAATCAGATTCTGGAAATAGTTATTACGGTCGTATCTTTCCTTATAGGCAACCAAAAGGCTGCGAATCTGGCTCACCGCAATTTTGCCAATCATATAGGTGTTATCTCCATCACCATAAGCTGCCAGAATATAGGTATCACGGCCTTCATCCTCAACCTTCAGCAAATGGCACTTGCCGATGACCTGACTGTCTGCTGGCGAGCCTGCAAAATAAGCCAAGGCATCCGTTTGTACAGCAGCTTTCTCTGAGGTGATTGCTATTCGGATTCCTTCAATATCGTATAGAGCCAGTTCAACCTTCGTAATTTCCTTTAATTCATCAAGACAGTTCTGCACAATTTGATTCGATAACATCCAATAACTCCGTTTCTCTTTTTTCTCTGGCATACCGATACCTGATTGCCATAATGCAAAGGGGTCAGTACACCGTCCTCAAGCAGGAAGGGTGTCAGAAGCATCCACTCCTGACACCCTGATATTTTATTAATTGCTGATAACCTGCTCCGTCTCCTTGTCAAAAATGTGAATCTTTTCCACATCAAAAGCAAATTTGATTTCATCACCGGGTCTGGAGTTGGTACGGGGGTCAACTCTTGCCGTAATCGGATAGTCTGCTAAATCAAAGTATAAGTAAACTTCTGCGCCCAGCAGCTCGTATACCTTAACCCTGGACTCGAATACGCATTTGGCATTGGCAATATAAACCTCGGAATCATACACGTCTTCAGGACGCACACCGAAGGTAACCGTCTTTCCATTATAACCGCCTTCGATTACCTTTTTGGATTTCGCAGGAGGCAGAGGAATGGATTTGTCTGCAATAACCAGATTAGCCACATCACCTTCCACTCTTACTACCGCATCCATAAAGTTCATCTGAGGAGAGCCCATGAAGCCTGCAACGAAGAGGTTATTGGGTTTCTCATATAAGTTCTGAGGAGTATCTACCTGCTGAACAATGCCGTCCTTCATCACGACGATTCTGGTTCCCAGAGTCATCGCCTCTGTCTGGTCATGGGTAACGTAGATAATGGTGGTACCCAGTCTCTGATGTAATTTGGCAATCTCAATACGCATCTGTACACGAAGCTTTGCATCCAGGTTGGATAAAGGCTCATCCATGAGGAAAACCTTAGGATTACGCACAATAGCCCGTCCCATAGCCACACGCTGTCTCTGACCGCCGGAAAGAGCTTTGGGCTTACGCTCCAAAAGTGCGGTTAAGTCAAGAATCCTTGCTGCTTCCTTAACCATTTTGTCTATTTCTTCCCTGGGCACCTTTCTCAGCTTAAGTCCGAATGCCATATTGTCATATACGGTCATATGAGGATACAAAGCATAGTTCTGGAATACCATTGCAATATCTCTGTCCTTAGGCTCTACGTCATTCATCACCTTATCGCCGATTTTCAATTCACCGGAAGAAATATCTTCCAGACCGGCAATCATACGGAGAGTCGTTGACTTACCACATCCGGAGGGGCCTACGAAAATAATAAACTCCTTATCTTCAATCTCCAGGTTAAAATTCTTCACTGCTTCAAATCCATTGGGGTATACCTTACAAATGTCCTTCAGGGATAAACTTGCCATTTTTCTTTCCTCCTATTTGAACGGCCTCTGCCGTTAATCAACATAACGACTGTAATCAGTATACAGAAAAGGATTTTTTTACACTATGCTACTATTCCACAAATATTTTTGCCTTTTCTATACATTTTGCCAGATTCGATATGCCCTCACAGGCCGTCGCTCAGCCTTTCCTCTTCCGGTTCATACTTTTTCAAAATTCCTGTCCAGATAAAGCTGTTGGCATAAGCCGGTCCTGCAATCCCCACAAGTAAAAAAACGGCAATCAGCGACACATGGAGAACCGCAATAAAATAGGGAATGAGATAAATAACTGCCATCAAAAAGGTTTTGAATACGTTCAAAAGGCTCATCAAAAAGGCATTTTTTATGGTGTTTCTAATCGTATTGCTGAAACGGCTGAGTACCGGAAAGGCATACATCACGGTCAGACAGACAAAAAGATACAATACGCAGATAATCATCTCCAGGGCCCTTGGAAACTGAACTGCCCCGGACTGAAATATCCTAATGTCCAGATAAAACAAGAAAGAAATGACCAGAAAAATCAGCCATATTGCGGTAGATTGCAGAAAGTTCTGGCGAAAGGACTTAAAAAAATCCCTTACCACATACCCTTCCTCATCCCGGGCCATTTTCATCGTAACATAGTGCAGGGCTGTCAATGATGCCCCTATGGTCACCACAGGTATACAGCAAATCAGACAGACTACATTCAACATTACCACGTCCGTCAGGCTATTTAAAAA
>JBNMJJ010000263.1:0-3978 GCA_050873745.1 Lachnospiraceae bacterium
ACCCACAGCATTGACGAAGCCATGCTGCTGGGACATAAGATTGTGATTATTGAGAAGGGACTTGTGAAGGCAGAATTTCCGCTTCCTAAAACACAAAAACACCGGAATCTGCTGGATGAGCCGTTTATTGAACTAAAACGTAAGATTATTAAAAATTTATAATCATAAATTAAGGAGGGAAAAATGATGAGAAAAATTACATCCATTATGCTTGCTGTGTGCATGTTTGCTTCTGCTCTGATGGGATGTTCCGAGGGGACGGCAAATACCACTGAACCTGCAAGAGCAGAAACAGAAAACGCAGTAGAGGAAGCCGCAAAGGAGACCATAGAGGCCGCTGCTTTGGACAAGCTTGTATTTACTTATGTAACCTCTCCATTGAATGTGCCAACCATCGTTGAGAAGGAAAAAGGAATCTTCGCAGAAGCAGTTGCCGATTTGGGAATCTCTGTGGAATACGCAGAGCTGACCTCTGGCGCTGACCAGACGCAGGCTCTGGCATCAGGAGATGTACAGGTGCTCTATGCAGTAGGCGCCAGTTCCGTTATTCTGTCAGCAGCCAATGGCGCTGATATTAAGGTGCTGAATATGTACAGCCGTTCACCAGAGGCTTTCTGTCTGTATTCAAAGGATGACGGTCTGACCACACCTGAGTCCTTAAAGGGCAAAACGGTGGCAGGTCCTGTAGGAACCAACCTCCATGAGCTGCTGGCGGCATATCTGGCAACAGCCGGAATGACTATTGACGATGTGAACTTTGTGAACATGAGTATTCCGGATGCTAATGCAGGACTGGAAAATGGCAGTGTTGATGTAGCTATGCTTGCAGGCGCAGTTGCTTATCAGGCTGAAAAAGCCGGACGTCATCTGGTAACAGCCGGAGAGGGGCTGATTGAAGCTATTATTGCTGTGGCCGTAAGAGATGATTTCTATCAGGCACATCCCGAGGTAATTGAGCGACTGATGAAAGCCCAGGAGACTATTGCTGCTTTCATGGAGGAGAATCCGGAGGAAACCACAGAGCTTGTGGCAAAGGTCCTTGATTTGGATACAGAAGCAGTAGAGGAGATGGAGCAATACTATAATTTTTCTCTGGAAACTTCAGAGGCTGATAAGGAGGGATTTCAGAAAACAGCAGATTTTATGCTGGAGGCCGGTATGATTGAAAATGCCGTGGATGTAAATACATTATTTTATGAGTAGAAACAGGAAAAGATAGGGTCTGGTTTCGGCAAAAGAGAACCTGCTGCGGATTCCCGGTGGAGCGGATAAGAGGAAGCTTTAGGGAGGATGTGGCAGGTTTTTTTGTATTTTACTTTAATAATATGATTTCGGAAAGACGATATTTTTTGAAAAAGAGTTGACAAAAAACAAAAAAAGAGTAGAATACGATATAACAAAATAAATCTATTGAAAAACAATACTAACACATATAAGGGATTCTAAAGCATATCTTTGGTGCATTTCTGCTGACCTGTCTTTGCTGCTTTCCCTTTTATGCAACTGAATAGGGAAAGGAAGGAAGAGCATGGGCAAAAAGGATTTGTACCAAAGTGATTTCTACGAGAGCCGGGAACGGTTTTCGGATGCTTTTAACGGCATACTCTTTGGCGGCCAGGAGGTAATGAGGCCGGAGGAGCTGGAAGAGGCTGACAGTGTTATGGTGAGTCTCTTCGAGTGTGGCGCAGAAGAAAAAATAATCTGTGATAAAATACGCCGCTGGAAGGGGAAGTATGTTTCCCTGATGGTATTGGAAAATCAGTCCTATGTGGATTACCGAATGGTGCTTCGGGCTATGCGGGCAGAGCTGATGGGCTACGAGAAGCAGCAGAAGAAGGCTTTTTTGGAGGTAAAGGCAAGAGGGATTGGATTGGATGGCGGTGAGTTTTTAAGCAAGATGAAGAAGGAACAGAAATTTATTCCGGTGATTACCTTGGTTCTATACATGGGAACGGGTAAGCCCTGGGATGGAGCGAGGAGCTTACATGAATTGCTGGAGATGGATGACAGGCTGAAACCTTTTGTCAGTAATTATAAATTGAATCTGTACGATTACCATGATTGTCAGGATTTTTCGGTATTTAAGACGGAGAACAGAATCTTGTTTGAAACCCTGTCTTGTGCCAATGATGAAACCGGGATGGAAGCCGCATTGAAGAAGCGCCCGGATAGGTATAGCGGATTGGATGAAGAGACGGCAAAGGCTATTTTTGGAATCGCCGGAATAAAGGTTGATTTGAGAACTATAAAAGAAGTCACTGAGGAAGGAAGAGAGGTATACAATATGTGCAAGGCGTTTGATGACCATATGGAAAGAGGGAGACGAGAAGGAAGGATAGAAGGCAGAATGGAGGACATAAAGAACCTGATGGGGAATTTAAGTATTTCTCTGGAGCAGGCTATGGAACTATTAGGAATTTCACTGGAGGAGAAGGAGAGATATTTACCGTTGAAATAGTATTGTAATCCTACAAATCTGCGGAAACTCAAGAGAACTGTCTATTGACATAAAAAATAGATTTGCGTATAATAATATTAGAAGAAAAGCGTGCTTTTCTAGTGGGCTAACACTAAAATCTGATATGCTTGTCAATCATGTGATTGACCGTTGGCGGACAACACTAAAATCCGATATATTTACCAGCACTCAGTTGGTCGTTGGCAGACAACACTAAAATTAGCCACAAAGAGGGAGTATATAGCACAGTGGTGTTATTGCTCTCTCTTTAAATTTATAAAGGATAACAAGCAAAGTTATGAAATTTACCAGGGAAGATGCGAGGAGGAGGGTACTGAATTGTGCCAGGCAATATCAGCAGAAACTCTTGAATAAAAAATTGATTATTATTTACCGTGAAAGGCAAGATAATGCAATTCGTTACATAGAAGTAGTATTCCATGAAAGAAATTATCAGCATCTGACTGGTCTGGAATTAATTGATAAAAAAGGAAACGTGTTGCGTAATCAGTCAATGAACTTTTATAGAAAATGTATAGAAAATAAATTGGGCTTGGAAGAATTCCGGTTCAAGCAGGATGGTACTACACAGTTGAAATTGGCGGCACTGCCTGTGTTGATGGATATAACAAAGATAACGAAAATTACTGGTGATTATAATAATGTGCGACCATACCTTTTTGTTGATAAGGTAATGGGAGGTGTAAATTTTTGTCTTGGTTTAAGCAGGGAGGATAATGTATATGTTCCTTCATCTGCTTTACTTGAAGATATACAAAGGCTAACAGATACACCATCACAAGTTTTGGCAATTTTGGAAAAGGGTTTTGATACGGATATATACTCCAATGTAAAACATGTAGCCAAGGGGTTGAATCTTAATAAGATTACTTTGCCACATGAAATTAATGCAATGATTAATTTAGATAATTATGTATACAGAGGAAAGTAATTTATTAGCATAAAGATGTTGAAATGACCAGGATGGAGAGTTATTTTCAGGTTGCATAGACATTTTTTTGAAATCATTATTCGAAAATGTTTATTTTATTTCAATATATATAGAAAAAATAATTGCTTAAGGAAAAACGAATGTAGAAAAGTTATTCCAGAGTTTAAAAAGTTCAATTCAGTGACACAAAGAATTGATGATAAATATTTGGATGCTATCGAATATCTAATTAAGAAAAAGGGTTGAGTTTAATTTTGAAAATACTTATGGTTTCATTGGAGATAAATAAATTGTGCCATTAGTAAGGAGGCGATTATTTTGTATTGGTGGCTGTCATAACTACGATTAACAAGCACGCTGTTTCCTTATGTTTAGGGCATTTTTAGAAAGAGGTTCCTTGAAATCAGACCTCTGTGGATAAATCTGCGAAAACTAAAAGATAATATAATAGTTGACAAAAAACAAAAAAAGAGTAGAATACGATATAACAAAATAAATCTATTGAAAAACAATACTAACACATATAAGGGATTCTAAAGCATATCTTTGGTGCATTTCTGCTGACCTG
>JBNMJJ010000264.1:0-3958 GCA_050873745.1 Lachnospiraceae bacterium
AGGGACTTTGGCTATTTTGCTGCCAAGAATGGTAATGATATTCTGATTGAAGATTTACACCGTCTTACCCTGATGCTGAAAGAAGCCTATCCCAATCTCCCCTTTTTTCTTCTGGGACACAGTATGGGCTCCTTCTATGCAAGACAGTATCTGTGTTTATACGGAAAAGAATTGAGCGGGGCCATTATTATGGGAACCGGCCACCAGCCGCTGCCCCTGGTTTACGGCGGTCTGTTCCTTACCCGCCTGCTGGCTGCCTTCAAGGGCTGGCATTCCCGCAGCCCACTGATTGAAAAGGTGGTTTTTGGCAGCTACAATAAAGCCTTTGCACCAGCCAGAACCGACAAGGACTGGCTGACTAAAGATACAGCTATAGTGGATGCCTACCTGGCCGATAAACGCTGTACCTTTACTTTTACCCTTAATGCCTATTACAATATGTTCAAAGGTATCAGCCGTCTCCACCGCCAGGCTTTTCTGGGTAAAATGCCGAAGGAACTGCCGGTTCTTTTTACCGCCGGAAAACAAGACCCTGTAGGCGACTTCTCCCGGGGCGTCCTGAAGGCAGCGGACACCTTTAAAAAAGCGGGAATGAAGAAAGTGGAAGTAAAGCTCTACGAAGATGACCGTCATGAAATTCTAAACGAACTTGACCGCCAGCAGGTCTATTCCGATTTAGCCCGCTGGCTGGAAAAAAACTGCCGCACAATCTAGTGCGGCAGTCTTCGTTTTCCCTTATATCACAGTCACCTGAAGAAAATTCCCACGGGACAATCCCCTTAAGGCCAAATATCCTTTATTCTTCTGCTGCTGTTTCTGTTTCCGGCTCTATCTCCTCTTCCGGAACAATAAAATCCTCTGTATACTCATCTTTATTCTCATCTTCACTGTCAAAAAACTCCGGCTCTATCTTCGCTCCGCATTTGGGGCAGAAATTACAGTCTGCGGGAATAAGGCTTCCACAGCTTTCACACTTTACCGCACCCTTTAAGTCCCTAATCTTCTTCTCCAGCTCCTCCACAGCCCTTTTGGCATCACGGATAGACTGAACATTCTCTTCAAACTCACATGTTACTTCGGAATCTTTGTAGGCATCGTAGTAAGCCTCACCGATTTTGCGGTAATTTTTCTTAATCTCCACTTCGATGGTACTAATCTGGCTTTTCAGGTTGGCAATTTCGGCAACCCTCTTAGCTGCTCCTGCCGCTTCCTTTCCCTTACTGGTTATCGCTTCACTTAAATTTTCAAAAAATGCCATAACAATATCCTCCTTATTGTTTCTCCTTGGTTATTATTTCTAATTATAATAGTCTGTTTCTGTTTTTTCAACATATCCTGCCGAGTTTTCAAAAAGTTTATTTTTTATTTCTATAAAAATCATATTTTTTCATTCCTTTTCACTACTTTTATAAATCATACGATGCACCGGTTCAATCACGCAGCATTTCATCCCATATATCCCAAACAGCGTAATAAAAGCAATCAGCAGATACCAATCATTACACTTAAAAACTGCCGCTGCCATTAATAACACTTTAAGCGTCGGAATCGGCGGATAGTGCCAAATCATAATGTCCATCGAACTTTTCCCGATACCAGCCAGTATTTTTAACGATTTGGGCAGCATACAGCATAGGGCAATCAAAAATAGTGACCCACATACTCCTGTCACAACAAAGACCATCAGAGAATTGAAGCTGTAAGTGTGCATATTAACCCTGTTCTCTGTCCATCCCTGAAGGACGGCAAAAACAGCTCCGGCTGCCAGAGCTGCCACCAATCTGAATCGAGAAAACTCCTGCCATTTCTTCCCGATATAATATCCTGCCGTCAGGAAAATCAGAGCAGGGAATATTCTGGCACCAGAGATTAACGGATATAAAAACAGATTGTTTATGATTTCCTTTTCTCTCAAAAACAAGAAGAAGCACTCAGAAATCACCAGACAAAGTCCTGTCAATATACCCCCCCCAATTTTCAATACGCTTCTAAACCGGCTGTAACTAAGGTAAAATATAACTTCCGCCAGAAATAAAGTGGCTAAAAACCATAATGGCGCCATCCCTCTGCCTGTAATCGTCGCATAACCACGGGCCAGAAGGATACTCTTCAACATATGAGGAGCCAGGATAATGTTGAGCAAGATATAGATGCCGCTCCAAAACAGGTAGGGCCGCAAATAGCGCAATGCCAGCTTTTTGACATCAACGTCCAGCTTTTCTTTAAGCCCTATGCCCACACCGCTTATGACAAAAAACAACGGCATATGAAATGAATAAATCCATCTTGCCATTGTCTGCCCGAACACGGAAGGATTGTCCTGCAAATAGATGGTATGCCCCAGTACAACGAGAAAGATTCCTATCCCTTTTGCATAATCCAATTCAATTTGATATTTGTTCATGACATCACCCTCCCTTTCACAGTACATGTTCCTATATTAAATAATCCTCTTTATTCCGTCAAGTTTAGATAACCATTTTTCCTATTTTGGACATATTCAGAATTTTAATTATTCTTTAAGATTTTATTAAGGTGATTGTAAACTGAAATTGGGAATGCTATTATTTAAACATAGATTGAAAGCGGATTTTATGAAGACAGGCTTCATAAGAAATGCTGCTTCTTACAGCCGTAAGGTAAAGCTTTTAAAGTGAAAGCCTACTGCATCAGTATGCCGTACAATTCACTGTGAAAAGAATGTAGAAGTGGCAGAATATAGGAACTTTTAAGGAAGGTTTGCGAGGTATATTTGTTGTTGTACACGACGGCAAAAATCAGCAGGCTTACTTTTCATTGAACAGTTTCCATATTCTGCCACTTTTTTTCTTTTTCTTTCGTTCTCAATCTATAATATCCCTTACATCAGGAGGTCTTCCTTGTTTGTTTCAATTTATTTTCCTGTTTTTTTCATTCTTTCATTTATTCTTTATTTCGTGGTGCCGGGAAAACTTCGCCCTGTTTTGCTGCTTTTGCTGAGCTGCATTTTTTGTGCCCAGTTTGGCCTTCCTACGCTAATCGTTTTGGCTGCGGTTTCCGTTTTTACCTATTTTGCAGCACGAATAATTGAAAAAGCGGATTTAAACAACACAAAGGTCAGAAGCAAATGGTACGCCGCCGCAGCCATTTCAGTCTGTATACTGCTCTTATCCGGCTACAAATATCTTCCCTGGCTGCTCCGGCTTACAGGGTGGGCAGATACACTTTCGGAAAGGGTTTTAAACAGTCTGATTATTCCGGTAGGACTTTCTTTTTATCTTTTTCAGGCCATTGGCTACCTTGCTGACGTATATCAGAAAAGATGCTGTGCCCAAAAGAACTTTATTCATCTTTTCTTATATTTGTCCTATTTTCCCAAGTTTGTCAGCGGCCCTATTGAAAGGGAACAGCCTTTTTTTAAACAGCTTCAACAACTGAAGCATTTGAAATTTTGGGACAGGGGGAGGCTCTCCACGGCTTTTACCTATATGCTGTACGGATATTTTATGAAACTTGTTATTGCGGACCGTCTATCCGTTATCGTATCTACGATTTTTGCGGTGCCTGAAAGCTTCGACAGTCTCTTTCTTTTATCCGGCTGCTTTTTTTATACCATCCAGATTTATTGTGATTTTGCAGGCTACTCCTTTATTGCCATAGGCTGCTCCAGACTCTTTGGCATTTCTCTGACGCAAAATTTTGTTACTCCTTACTTTGCCAAAAATATTACCGATTTCTGGCGAAGGTGGCATGTGTCCTTAAGCAGTTGGCTGCGTGACTATCTCTATATTCCCCTTGGCGGAAACCGAAAGGGGCTTTTGGTCAAATGGGTGAATACCATGACCGTCTTTCTCATCTGCGGGATGTGGCACGGCGCAGGCCTGAATTTTATTGCCTGGGGTTTTCTTCATGGCTTCTATTCCATAATAGCTTCTCTTTTTCAAAAGGGAAAAAGAAAACTCCCTTTCAGCCGCCTGAT
>JBNMJJ010000265.1:0-3954 GCA_050873745.1 Lachnospiraceae bacterium
CTTATATTCTGTCGGAATAAAGGGCAGAGTGTCCATGGACCAACGCTTTAATGCTTCATCATAGGCATCCGGATAACTCATGGTCACCAGATGCCCCACACACCAGGTAATAATGAAATCCTGGGACTCCATATAGCCGTCCCGGGATTTCATGTCCTGCTTCAATGCCCTGGCAAATTCTCTTGCCACACTCGGTTTTTCCGTAATAATTAAACTTTTTCCCATACAAACTCTCACAGCCCTGATGGTTTCCCGGCCATATTGGGTCAACAGGGCCAAACAGGGATTTTTTCAGCTCTACTTTTTCGTAATGTAGCCCTGAGCCTTCAATAGCTCCGCACAGAGTACGGCACCGCCTGCCGCACCTCTTACGGTATTATGGGAAAGCCCCACGAACTTGAAGTCGTATACCTTATCCTCACGAATCCGGCCCACGCTTACTCCCATTCCGTTTTCATAATCCACATCCAGCTTCACCTGGGGTCTGTTGTCCTCTTCCAGATACTGAATAAACTGCTTCGGCGCACTGGGAAGCTTCAACTCCTGGGGAGCTCCCTTAAAGCTTCTTAATTTTTCGATTAGCTGCTCTTTGGTAGGCTTTTTCTTAAATCGCACAAATACCGCCGCCGTATGTCCGTTCAGTACGGGCACACGGATACACTGGCAGGTGATTACCGGGCCCTGGGCAGGCTTAATTACGCCGTCTTCAATTTTACCCCAGATACGCAGGGGCTCCATTTCCGACTTTTCTTCTTCACCGCCGATGTAAGGAATGATGTTTTCCACCATTTCCGGCCAGTCAGCAAAGGTCTTGCCTGCACCGCTGATGGCCTGATAAGTAGTTGCCACCACCTCTACAGGCTCAAATTCAGCCCATGCGGTTAAGACGGGAGCATAGCTTTGGATGGAGCAGTTGGGTTTAACCGCCACAAAGCCTCTCTGGGTTCCCAGCCTCTTCTTCTGGAAATCGATTACCTTCATGTGCTCCGGATTGATTTCCGGCACTACCATAGGCACGTCCGGGGTCCATCTGTGGGCGCTGTTATTGGAAACTACGGGAGTTTCGGTTTTGGCATAGGCTTCCTCGATAGCCTTGATTTCCTCCTTGGACATATCCACCGCACTGAAGACAAAATCCACTTCGGCCGCCACTTTTTCTACTTCATTTACGTTCATTACCACCAGCTTTTTCACTGCTTCAGGCATGGGGGTGGTCATTTTCCAGCGGTCTCCCACTGCCTCTTCATAGGTTTTTCCCGCACTTCTTTCGCTGGCGGCAATGGTGGTTACCTCAAACCAGGGATGATTTTCCAGAAGAGAAATGAATCTCTGTCCTACCATACCGGTTCCGCCTAAAATTCCTACCTTCAATCTGTCACTCATGTTTCCAATCTCCTTCATTTAAATATTTCTCATTGGCCTCCACCTGCTTTTTCATTATACGGGGACTGGGGGCCCCGTGGGTCAGCCGCTTTTCCACACAGGTCTTAAGGCTGATTTCCTGATATACATCCTCCTCAAAAACAGAACTAATCCGTTTTAATTCCTCTATGGTCAAAGCATCTATGGAAGTTCCTTTGTCAATACAATAAAGTACCAGACGTCCGATAATGCCGTGGGCGTCTCTGAAGGGCACCCCTTTTTTCACCAGATAATCCGCTGCATCGGTGGCATTGGTAAAGCCCATCATGGCGCTGGTTTCCATTGTTTCCTTCTGGAAGGTCATGGTCTCCATCATCCCGGTGAAAAGAGCCAGACAGCCCTTTACCGTATCGATGGCATCGAAGGTCAGCTCCTTATCCTCCTGCATATCCTTATTGTAGGCCAAGGGGATTCCCTTCATGGTGGTTAAAATAGCCATCAGCGCACCGTATACTCTGCCGGTTTTGCCCCGTACCAGCTCTGCAATATCGGGATTCTTTTTCTGGGGCATAATACTGCTTCCGGTGGAATAGGTATCGTCAATTTCCACAAAGCCGTATTCATTGGAGTTCCAGATAATGATTTCCTCCGAAAAACGGCTCAGGTGCATCATAATGGTAGACAGTGCGCTTAACAGCTCAATCAGATAATCTCTGTCCGAAACGCTGTCCATGCTGTTGTCTGTGGGGCCTTCAAAGCCCAGCAAAGAGGCCGTGTAAAAGCGGTCCAGGGGATAGGTGGTTCCCGCCAGCGCCCCGCTTCCCAGGGGGGAAAAATTCATACGGCTGTAGATGTCCTTCATCCTTCCTCTGTCCCGTTTAAACATTTCAAAATAAGCCCCCATATGGTGGGCCAGGGTAATGGGCTGGGCCTTCTGCAAATGGGTAAAGCCCGGCATGCAGGTATGCAGATTCTCCCCCATAATCTTATTTAAAACGGTAAGCAGCTCCTTCAACAGCTCATCCACGGCCACCACCTGATTGCGGATATACAGCTTCATATCGAGAGCCACCTGGTCGTTGCGGCTTCTTCCGGTGTGCAGCTTCTTCCCGGCGTCTCCGATACGGGCAATCAGGTTTGCCTCTACAAAGCTGTGAATGTCTTCATATTCTTCCGTAATGGCCAGCCGGCCCGATTCCACGTCCTCACGGATTCCGGTCAGTCCCTTTACGATGGCATCCTTTTCCTCTACCGTAAGAATGCCCTGTTTTTCCAGCATAACCACATGGGCTATGCTGCCTTCTATATCCTCTTTAAAAAAGCGCTGATCAAAGGAAATCGACGCATTAAACTGATAAACCAGTTTGTCGGTTTCTTTGGTGAACCGACCGCCCCATAGCTGTGCCATTCCCTCTTCCTCCTGTTTCAAAAATTAATCTGCATTAGATAATAGCATAAGTTGGGCCGTTAAGCAAGAATGTTTTCGCAGAAAAATCATTTGTCTTTCTGATAAGGACATCTTTCCTTTATTCACCTTTTTTCTCCCTTTTCATACAATAAAATTACGATTGGTGTTTATCCTCTGTTCAGGATGGATACCCGCAAAATAAATCTATGGAGGTCAATATGGCACATTCCCTGTTAGACAGGAAAAATCCCATACTGGTCGTTGACCATGTATCCTATTCCTACCATACTCTTCATGGCGAAACCAGGGTGTTGGAGGATGTTTCCTTCTCTGTGTTTCCCGGTGAATTCATCGCTATAGTAGGTCCCAGCGGCTGCGGGAATGGGATGGTTTGGTTATGGAAAGAATTCCAAAACTGCAAAGACAGTCCGGAAGGAGTGATTTCGATTCTTTTCAGGTATTTTTTTATATTTTTGCGTCTTTTTTCTATTTCCTCCTCTTCTTTAAAGGCCTCCTCCAGGGTTATTCCTACCCTTTCCTTTACTGCCGCCCAAACTTTTTCATCCAGCAGGCTCCCTTTTAAGTTCTTTTGCCGGCAGTCTTCTCCCCTGCTTTCCTCCTTCCTTCGGCACAAATAAAAGAAATCCCTTTGCTCCTCCCCCACACCCTCTTTGTAAGAATAATATTTGGGCCGCAGCAAGCTGCCGCAGGAGCAATACAGCAGGCCGGAGCAAAGGGCCCTTCTGTTGCGGTTCTGCCTGAACCGGCTTGCCTTACCTTTATTTTCCGAAAGAAGATTCTGCACCCGGATAAATTTTCCCGAGGAAATCAGTCCCTTATGCCTGCCTTCTGCCAATATCCACCCGGAATAGTCGTTTTGCTGGTTTTTGTACTTTCTGGAGCTGGTTTTTCCATAGGCCATAAAGCCCCTTCCCCTTTTACCCGCTCTTTCCTGAACCGCCATTTGACAGCCCAGGCTCTGGAAAAAACGGCAGGACTCCTGATTACAGCAGCAATAGACGGGATTGGCCAGAATATCCCGCACGCCCATCACCGTAAAGGGATTGCCCCGCCGATTCAGGATGCCTTTCTCCGCCAGCTTTTTTACCGTCCGGTTTAAGGATTCGGTATCCAAAAAGAGGGTGAAAATCTGTTCCACAAGCTTCTGCTCCGTTTTTACCGGC
>JBNMJJ010000266.1:0-3954 GCA_050873745.1 Lachnospiraceae bacterium
GGCAAAAATCGATTATAAAAAGCGGGAGCTGGCTGCCAGAAAGCAGTTTGGCACCTTAAGCTTTCCTTCGCCCGAAGAGCGTAAGCGGCAGGAGGAGGCGGTTTTTCCCCGTATGGTAAAAATCAGTATTCTAGTGCCTTTGTATAACACTCCTCAGGATTTCTTAAAGGAAATGATTGACTCCGTACTGGCTCAGACCTATGGGGGCTGGGAGCTTTGCCTTGCGGACGGTTCGGACGGTGAACACGATTATGTGGGCCGTATCTGCAGGGAGCTGGCAGGGAAGGATGAGCGGATTGTGTATCAGAAGCTGGAAAAAAATCTGGGTATTTCCGGCAATACCAATGCCTGTATGGAAATGGCCTCCGGGGAGTATATCGCCCTTTTTGACCATGATGATTTGCTCCATCCCACGGTGCTGTATGAATACGTCAAGGTCATCAACGAGAAAAATGCGGATTATATTTACTGCGATGAAACCACCTTCAGGGATGGGGATATTAATAAAATGCTGACCCTTCACTTTAAGCCGGATTATGCCCCGGATAATTTAAGGGCCAACAACTATATCTGCCATTTTAGCTGCTTTGCCAGAGAGCTTTTGGAGGGAACCAAGCTTTTCCGGCCGCAGTTTGACGGAAGCCAGGACCATGATATGATTCTTAGATTGACGGATTTGGCAAAGAATGTGGTTCACGTCCCTAAGCTTCTGTATTATTGGAGGAGCCATGCGGGCAGTGTGGCCAGCGGAATCGAGGCCAAGGCATATGCCATTGAGGCGGCCAGGGGAGCGGTGGCGGACCATTTAAGAAATCATGGCTTCAAAAATTTCCGTATCACCAGTACCAGAGCCTTTGAAACCATTTTCAAAATCAGCTACGAGATTTTGGGAAATCCCAAAATCAGCATCGTAATCGCCAATAAGGACCATGTAGAGGATTTGCGAAGATGTATTTTATCCATTCTGGAGAAATCCACCTACGACAATTTTGAAATCATCGTGGTGGAGAACAACAGCAGCACAGAGGAAATTTTTTCCTATTATCAGGAAATACAACAGCAGGATGAGAGAATAAAGGTCATCACCTATGAAGGAGAGTTCAACTACTCCAAAGTGAACAATCTGGGAGTAAGCCAGGCTTCGGGAGAGTATATCCTGCTGTTGAATAACGATACGGAAGTGATTACCGTAAACTGGATGGAGGAGCTATTGATGTACGCCCAGCGTGCAGACGTAGGGGCAGTGGGGGCCAAGCTCTATTACGGCAATAAAACCATTCAGCATGCAGGGGTGGTTATCGGTCTGGGGGCCCATCGGACGGCAGGCCATACCCATTACGGTCAGTCCAGAGAGAATCTGGGGTATATGGGCAGGCTTTGCTATGCCCAGAACGTAACCGCCGTAACGGGAGCCTGCCTTCTGGTGAAAAAAGCCCTTTACGAAGAGGCAGGGGGCCTGGAGGAAGATTTCGAGATTTCTCTGAATGACGTGGATTTTTGTCTGAAACTGCGTAAGATGGGGTATCTGAACGTCTTTACCCCCTTTGCAGAGCTGTATCATTATGAGTCCATTTCCAGAGGGCTGGACAATCAGGGAGAGAAGGCCAGGAGGTATGATGCGGAATCGGAGCGGTTCAGAAAGAAGTGGAAAGAGGAACTGGCGGCGGGAGACCCCTACTACAATCCTAATTTTTCTTTGGACAGAAGCGATTTCTCCTTAAAACCCATGAAAACCTAAATTTTCAGTAAAAAGATTTTAAAATCAGGCAGACTGTGATAGAATGAAACCATTGAAAAGCGAAACTAAAGGGAGGAAAAATTATGGGATATAAAGAAACTTACCAGTTTTGGCTGACGGACAGCTATTTTGACGAGGCTACCAAAGCAGAATTGAAGAAAATCGGGGACAATGAAAAGGAAATTGAGGACCGTTTTTATAAGGAGCTGGAATTCGGTACAGGAGGCTTAAGGGGAGTGATTGGCGCAGGCACCAATCGCATGAACCTGTACACCGTAAGGAAGGCTACCCAGGGCCTTGCCAATTATATTATCAAACAGGGGGGAAGCAAAAAGGGAGTAGCTATTGCCTACGATTCCCGGTTTATGTCACCGGAATTTGCGGACGAAGCGGCCCTGTGTCTGGCAGCCAACGGGATTAAGGCATATGTCTTTGACGCTTTAAGGCCAACGCCGGAATTATCCTTTGCCCTTCGTAAGCTGGGCTGCATTTCCGGTATCGTAGTGACCGCAAGCCACAATCCTCCTGAGTATAACGGCTACAAGGTTTATTGGGAGGACGGCGCACAGGTAACCGCTCCCAGGGATAAAGAGATTATCGGTGAGGTGCAGAGCATTACCGATTATCATACGGTGAAGACCATGAGCAAGGATGAAGCGGTGGCAGCAGGTCTGTATCAGGTAATCGGCAGGGAAATCGACGATGCCTACATGGAAGAATTAAAGAAACAGATTGTGCATCCGGAAATCATCAGGGAGGTGGCGGAGGAGCTTAAGATTGTCTACTCTCCTTTTAACGGAACGGGAAATATCCCGGCCAGAAGAATTTTAAGCGAGTTGGGCTACAAGAACGTTTATGTGGTTAAGGAACAGGAGCTTCCCGACCCCAACTTTACCACCCTGGATTATCCCAACCCGGAGGACCCCAAGGCTTTCACTCTGGCGTTGAAGCTGGCTAAAGAGAAGAATGCGGATATTGTTCTGGCTACGGACCCGGATGCGGACCGTCTGGGAATTTATGCCCTGGACAGCAAAACCGGAGAGTACGTTCCTTTTACCGGAAATATGTCCGGAATGCTGATTGCGGAGTATCTGTTCAGGGAGAAGAAGGCCACAGGAACCCTGCCCCCTAATCCGGCTTTGATTAAGACCATCGTAACCACCAATATGGCAGACCGGATTGCGGCGGACTACGATGCCAGACTGGTGGAGGTGCTTACCGGATTTAAGTTTATCGGGGAGCAGATTAAGCTCTTTGAGGAAACTGGCACGGGCAGCTATGTGTTCGGGCTGGAAGAAAGCTACGGCTGTCTGGCAGGAACCCATGCCAGGGACAAGGACGCCATCGTAGCGGTAATGTGCCTCTGCGAGGTGGCGGCATGGTGCAAGAAGCAGGGCATTACCCTCTGGGACCAGATGCTTAAGCTTTATGAAAAATACGGATATTTTAAAGAAGATTTGTACACCATTACCTTAAAGGGAATTGATGGTTCCCGGCAGATTCAGGAAATGATGAACAAGTTAAGAAACAATCCTCCCAGGGAATTTGGGGAGTTGAAGGTGCTTTCCGTAAGAGATTACGAGAGCGGAGAAATCACCAATATAGAAACCGGAGAAAAGTCTTCTACAGGTCTGCCTAAGTCTAACGTCTTGTATTTTGATTTGACGGAGGATTCCTGGTGCTGTGCAAGACCCTCAGGAACTGAGCCCAAGATTAAATTCTATATGGGTGTAAAGGGAAACAGCCTGGAGGATGCGGCTAAGAAGAATGCAGCTTTAACCGAGAATTTAAAGGCTTGCTTATAAAAATAGAAGAGGGCTGTTGCGTAAGAGGCGACAGCCCTTTTTCAGAAATGGAACTTAAGGGATGAGCAGGGTATTTAATATCAATAATGTAAAAAAAACCTGGTATTATTTGCGGCGAAACGGATTTATGGCCGCTTTGAGAGCGGTAAGGGAAAGAACCCAGGCGCCTTATTTTGCGGATTACCATTATCAGGAGCCGGCAGAGGAAGAACTGGAAAGGCAGCGAGAAAGGGTTTGGAAGGAACCGGTTACCTTCAGTATTCTGGTGCCTGCCTATGAAACGCCCAGGGTTTTTCTGGAACAGTTGATTCATTCCCTTCAGGCCCAGACCTACCCTTACTGGGAATTGGTACTGGCGGACGGAAGCCTTTCCCATAAAGTGGAGGAGGCGGTAAAAGCCTGGGGGGAAGA
>JBNMJJ010000267.1:0-3947 GCA_050873745.1 Lachnospiraceae bacterium
ACCCTACCCAATGGTGAAAGTCTTGCTTCACCATTAAAATATGTAACATGTTTTTCTTGAGGATAACTAAATTTAAACCCGTTTTTGTTTAATTTTTCAATTTTTTTGCAACTTTTTATATAATCATCATAACCATTAACGCAAGTAGATAAACACATTAAATATATAGCATATAATGTTTTACCTTTACCAGTCTTACCTCCCCTTCCTCCACCGTTAAGTCCAGATATTTAACCTGGCCTCCGCTGATGACGGATACTCTGGTTTTGTCCGTAAGCCCCTTATCGTACACATATTTTCCCACACAACGGATGCCGTTACCGCACATCTCGGAACGGCTGCCGTCTGCGTTATACATTTCCATTTCAAAATCCGCTTCCTCAGAAGGATTGATAAAAATAGCTCCGTCGCTTCCAATACCAAAGTGCCGGTCGCTGACCTTACGCACCCAGTCCGTTTTCTCCTTCTGGCTCATTTTTTCCTTTGCTCCGTTTATGTAAACGTAATCGTTTCCGCAGCCGTGCATTTTCGTGAATTTCATTCTTACCTCTCATTTCTGCTGCCTGGGCAGCTTTGTCGTCATAGAAATATTGTGCATCAGCACAAAGCCCGAGTTGAATCGGCCTTAATTGCGATGCCCGGTTCCTTATACTGAGTGCGCCTTAATCATCACACTCAGCTTCTTATAAATCAGAACCGTCAAAATAGAAACGATTCCTCCCTTCAATATGTTCAAAGGTGCCACCGCCATAACCGCCAGGCTGGTAACATCCGTAATTGCCGGGTTAATGGCAGTACCCATGCCCACGATAGCATCCAACGGCATTCCGTAAAGCTCTGCAAATTTAGGCAGCAGATAAACCGCATTAAAAGCCGTTCCGAAAACGGTCATCGTCAGAGTTCCCACCACACAGGCAAGAGCAGCCTGCTTTTTGCTTTTTTTGAACAGATATACCACAGATGCAGGCAGAACGAAGGAGCAGCCAACGGCAAAATTAGCCAACTCACCTACGAAAGCCGTCGTCGTTGAATCCATCAGCAGATTCAAAATAATCTTTACAAACTCAACCAGCACACCGGCCACCGGCCCAAAGGCAAAAGCAGCTATCAGAACCGGCAGCTCGCTTAAGTCAATTTTATAAAAATTAGGGGCAAAGGGCAGGGGCACCTCAAAAATCATCAGCACCGCTGCAATAGCCGAAAACATACCAATCATAGCCACCTTGCGGGTGGACAAAACTCTCTCCGTAGAACCGATACGCTTTTTTTCCCATTTCTCCGCTCCATAGGCAATGATAAAAAGAACAGCCACCACGCCAAGAAATTCTACTACAAAAAGCAGATTACCAGTTAATTCCGTTAATAAGTCACTCATTTTTTCCTCTCATTCCGTCATCTTCGACATCCGTATATTTTTGTCATTACTGGGCATTCTTCTGGTCCAGCTTCATGGTAAGCCCAATTCTCTTTTTGGCTGTATCTACCGTCAGAACCTGCACGTCCACCACGTCTCCCACGCTCACCGCCTCAAGAGGGTGCTTGATAAATTTATCCGTAATCTGGGAAATATGTACCAATCCGTCCTGATGAACCCCAATATCCACAAAAGCGCCGAAATCGATTACGTTTCGTACCGTTCCTTTTAAAATCATGCCCGGCTTCAAATCCTTCATTTCCAGAATATCACTTCGCAGTATGGGCCTGGGCATATCCTCTCTGGGGTCCCTTGCGGGCTTTTCCAGCTCCTTTAATATGTCCGTCAGCGTCAGTTCGCCGATGCCCAGCTCCTGGGCCATTTTCTTCTTATCCTTAACCCGTTTTTCCAGGCCGGTCACATTCTGCTGTTTGCGGCTCTCTTCCTTTCCCGGATTCATTTCCATGGTGGTTCCTGCCATAGCTGCCGCCAGGGCCTTTCCCATAGCAGTATTGGTGTTACGGATAACCACCTGCTTTTTAGCCGGCTTTCTGGGCTGTTCCTTTTTTACCGGCATCTTTGCTGCCTGCTTCTGGATTTCTTTTACCTCTTCCATAGTCAGATTCAGTTTTTCCAAAAGCTTCATGGTGGCTTCATAGGACTCAGGGTGTACACTGGTGGCATCCAAAGGATTGCTGCCGTCCAGAATACGCATAAAGCCTGCGCACTGTTCAAAGGCTTTAGGTCCCAGCTTAGGCACCTTCAAAAGCTGCCTCCTGTCCGTAAAACGTCCATTGGTCTCCCGGTAATTCACGATATTTTTCGCCAGGGTCTTACTGATACCGGAAATGTACTCCATTAACGAAGCACTGGCAGTATTTAAATCCACGCCTACCTTATTTACGCTGTCTTCCACCACTCCGGTCAGCGCTTCACTCAGCTTTTTCTGGTTCATGTCATGCTGATACTGCCCCACGCCGATGGACTTGGGGTCAATTTTTACCAGTTCCGCCAAAGGGTCCTGCAGGCGCCTTGCGATGGAGGCCGCACTTCTTTGTCCCACATCAAACTCAGGAAATTCCTCTGTGGCCAGCTTACTTGCAGAATACCCACTGGCTCCCGCTTCGTTTACGATAACGTATTGCACAGGGGTATCCAGCTCCTTTAACAGCTTCACAATAATCTGCTCAGATTCCCTGGAGGCGGTTCCGTTTCCTACAGAAATCAACGAAATTCCGTATTTTTTAATCAGTTTTTTCAATTCTGCCTTGGCTTCCTCTACCCGGTTTTGAGGAGCAGTAGGATAAATTACCTTCGTGTCCAGCACCTTTCCTGTCTCATCCACCACTGCCAGCTTACAGCCTGTACGAAAAGCCGGGTCCCAGCCTAAAACCACCCTGCCCGCAATAGGAGGCTGCAAAAGAAGCTGCTCAAGATTCTTACCGAAAACGGAAATTGCGCCGTCCTCTGCCTTTTCCGTCAGCTCGTTGCGGATTTCCCGTTCAATAGCCGGGGCAATGAGACGCTGGTAGGCATCTGCAGCCACTTCCCGTAAAACAGGCGCAGTAACCGGATTTTCCTCTTCTCCATCCTTTTTGATAACCTTCTTTTCCAGATAGGTGAGGATTCTTTCCACCGGGGCCTCCACCTTCACGGTAAGGAATTTTTCATTCTCACTGCGGTTAATAGCCAGCGTACGATGGCCCGCAACCTGCTTTAAGGGTTCTTCATAGCTATAGTACATTTCATAAACAGACTGGGCTTTTTCATCCTTTGCCGCCGTTATCAACTTGCCCTCCTGCATCGTAATATCACGAATATAAGTCCGATAATCCGCTTCATCGGAAATCGCCTCTGCAAGAATGTCCTTCGCACCCTGCAGCGCTTCCTCAGCAGTCTTCACCTCTTTTTCTTCGGAAATATATTCAGCCGCCTTCAAAAGAATATCCGTCCTGATTTCCTGCTCCATTATGGTCTGGGCCAGAGGCTCCAGCCCCTTCTCCTTTGCCATGCTGGCTCTTGTCCTCCTCTTGGGACGGTAAGGGCGGTATAAATCTTCTACCTGAACCTGGGTCTCTGCCTGTAAAATTTTTTCTTTCAGTTCCTCCGTCAGCTTGCCCTGCTCTTCAATGCTGGAAAGCACCTGCTGTTTTTTCTCCTCCAGATTACGCAGATAAACCAGCCGTTCATGAAGGCTTCTAAGCTGCTCATCGTTCAAGGAACCGGTGGCCTCCTTGCGGTAACGGGAAATAAAGGGAATGGTATTCCCCTCATCGATAAGTCCCACCGCAGCCTCTACCTGCCATTTCTGTACCCCCAGTTCCTGGGTTAATTTCTGTAAAATATCCATGTAAAGCTCCTGTTCTCAGGCAGTGTATCTCCTGACCTCGGGATTTTGCCTGTTTTGCAATAATTACTATTTTACCATTTAATCAAAAAAATTCAACATTTCTGTTAGGGAAACGCTGATTAAAGCGTTTCCCGCACCGGATTTGCGCTGCGAAGCAGCAATTTCCCTTGCAAATCCGTGTGC
>JBNMJJ010000268.1:0-3939 GCA_050873745.1 Lachnospiraceae bacterium
AGTGCAGGGGGACGTATGCTGGCAGACTTTTTCAGTGGAGCGGCAGAGGAAGGGATGTGGCAGATACTGAACCAGGAGGAGCTTGACTACTGGAAAATTTTCGGGAGTGGAATCCTTGAGGGAATGGTGGGAGAGCTTGGCCGGAGGGTTGGAGGCGGTGGGATAGAGGATGGCGTGGGGACATCTCTTAGAGATATAATGACACCAGAAGAGATAGTGCGTTATGATTTATATTGGAATAACGTTGCGGATGATATGCTTAAGAAAAATATAAATAATTATAGACGAGATATTTTGAACGGAGACATTATAAAAACAACGGGAGGAAAAATCAACTCTAAAGTTGTAACAGCCGCAATAGATACTAACACTGGCGATATGTACTATGGCATCAGTGGTATGAATAATAACCCTACAAGAAATGCAATTAATCCCCAAATGCAGTTAATCTTAGAGCGCATGGATGGTAGTATGACAAATTATCCATTAGAAAATTGTGGTGAGTTCAATGCTATAAATAATGCCCTAAATAATGGAGCAGATATAAATGCTTTAAGGGTGTATAGTGTAGATAGAGTTAGTGGAAATTATAAAGTGCCTTGCATAAATTGCCAAAATTTATATGGAAACATAGTTCATTTTACAGAATAGGAGAAAGTGATGGAAAAGGTAAATAATCTTTTAAAACAGGCAGGATATTTTGAAGGAAGAAAAATAGATATATCTGACATTTTACAAATGTATAAAGAGAGTGGATATTTTTACGATGCTAAACAAGAAGCATTTATGGAGAAATATGCATATTTAGAAATCCATTATAGTCATCCTATTTGGAAACAGGATATGCTCCTTCGTTTAAATCCAATAGAAGCGCAAAGGATAATAACAATGGATGTTGTAGAAGAATATAACGAGTTCCTACAAGATAAATTGTTAATAATCGGAGACATAGAAAAAGAAAATATGACATTATTTTTGTCTGAAAAAGGATTTTATTTTGCAGGATACGATGATTGTCTTATAAATTGGGGAGAAAATTTTGAAATAATGCTTAGTAAAATAATAACTGGTGAGAAAGGTGAATTGCAAATAATGGATTAACTAGAGGAACTAATAGGATAGGGTATCAAGTGCAGCAAATTATTTGGGCGAAAATGGTAAATTATCTAGTATTACAGAGAATAGGAATTGCACACACAGCCATTCTCTGTATAGAGAGGCAACGTGTACTGTTCCAGCTTTAAAAGTCTGGAAAGCTTATTGGATAAGTTCAATATAGTTACAGTTATATATGATTCAAAAACTGGTTTGGGAAAGCCAATGTGTGAAAATTGTGTTCATACATTTGTGGGAAAGGTATCAGAAGTATTTACTCATTGATATTAATAATGGAGGTGACAAGATGATTAGAGAGAAACTTAAAAATGCCTCTGTCAAAGCCAGAGTTTCGTATGGGATATGTTGCTTAGAAAAGGCACTGATTCATTATAACTGTACTTTGGAAAAATGGAAATGGGTGTTAGAAAAGTTATGGAAATATACGAGTATTGAATATTTGGATGAATGGTATTATGAAATGGCAGAATTTTTGCCCGATTCTCTTTTTGAAGATGATAAATATAATCCAGAGGAATTTGAATACATAACGGAAGAACAGTTTTATATTCTTTTGGAGTTATATAGAACGGAAGCGAACCAGGTTATTAGCCAAATATTTAGATTAGTGTTTGAAACTGGTACAATTGATATGTATTCTAAACTTGAAAACTTTGCACCAAATTCTTTAAACTGCTTAGAAAAAATAAATAATATTATGAATCATAATAATATTGAATTACCCTCAATTATGAACCAAAATAAATATAGCTTTCAGGATAATAACGGATGGGGGAAAAGTTTTGAAGGAAAAGAAAACTCTATTATTCTATAACAAGAGCGTCCTACGCACGGCAAGGCCGGATGATGTCTCCTGTCTTGGTGACACGTTACACCACTAAAGGGGATAAGGGGGGACACACCTGTGGACAGCCTATCAACAAAGTACAGGTGGTTGTGGAGGAAAAAGCTACATTAAAGTTTATTCAAAAGTAGCATTAGATATGCCATGATTTCGGAATGGAAAAGGTTCAGCTTCGTCAGCAACAGGCATCGGTGGAGCTGACGGAATCGAAGCTTAAGCTTTTGGGAGCGGATGTACGGATGCAATAATGGGGAAAAAAGATGGGAAGCATAACCACAGCCAGCCTTAAGGTAGAGGGAATAGAAGGGATTAGCCAGGTGCTGTCCTTTCGCCTCAGCCAGTTTCCGGGGGAGCATGCCACAGCCAGCCTGGAGGCGGTCATGAGCAGGGAAAAGAAGGGCTGGGAGAAAGAAGGCGAATTACATAACCGCTGGGTCAGGGTGCTGGCGGAAGGAGAGAAGAAGCCCCTTTTTAGCGGAAGGGTGGAGCAAATGAAAGGAAAAGAGGAGAGGGGGTATCACCAGGTCAGCCTGGAGCTGGTTTCCGGCACCGTTTTGCTGGACCAGAAAAAGGAAAGCCACTCCTATCAGGATGCGGCCATGAGCTATGGCAGCCTGTTTAAGCAGGTGGCAGAGCAGGCGGGGGGAGCGCTGCTTTATCCGGCCAGCCTGGATGCCGCCGCCATCGGCTTTCCCCAAATCCAGTATGAGGAAACGGACTGGGCCTTTTTGCAGCGGATGGCCAGCCACTTTGGCCTGTCCTTATATCCCTGGCTGGAAGGAAGGCAGGCAGGCCTGTGGGTGGGTCTGCCAGAGGGAAAGCCGGTGGAAGGGTTTGTGTGGAGGGAGTACAGGAGCGTATTGGACAGCCGGTATTATGAGCAGGGAGGAAAGGAGGCAGGGGAGCCCAGGGAATGGTGGATAAGCTACGAGGTGGAAAGCGAGGGAAACCATGCCTGCGGACAACCCCTCCGGTTTCAGGGAAAGGAGCTGGCCATCTGTGCGAAGAGCTGCCAAAGCCGTCAGGGGGAGCTGGTGTTCACCTACCGCCTGGCCTATCCACAGTGGGCCGGGCAGAAAAGCATCCGAAACGAAAAGCTGTGCGGCCTGTCCCTGCTGGGAAAGGTTCTGTCCCGGGAAGGGGAGAGGCTTAAGCTTAAGCTGGATATAGACCGGGAGCATCCTGACCAGAAGAGGGAGAATGCCTATGCCTTTTCCTGGCGTCCCCCCACGGGGAACTTATTGTATATGATGCCGGAGGAGGGAAGCCGGGTATCCCTTTACTTTCCTTCCGGGGAAGAGAAAGGGGCAATGGCGGTCAACTGTATCCGCCAGCCGGAGGAAGCAAAGGGGAAGAACTACCAGGAACGCAGCCTGAGGGCGGTAGGAAAGGAATTGAAGCTGCATCCGGGCTGTATGGGCCTGGAGAGCCCCCAGGCAAGAGTGCTGTTGGATGATTTGGAAGGAATCGATATAGGCGGAGCCGGGGTTTTGGTGATGGCAGCCAGGGGGAAGGTGGAAATCGAGGGAAAGGAAATCACCCTGGATTGTGGGAAGGAATCCCTTCAGCTTTGCCGGGGAAGGATGGAGCTGGGCCCAGGGAGGAAGCTGCGGCTGGCCAAAGCCACGGAGTTTCATCTGCTGCGGGGGAGCGATTCCCCGCTTAGCGTGTGTCTGTCCGGGCAAACCTGCTTACAGGGAGATAAGCAGGAGGATTACCGCAGTGTAGAGTTTCGCTTTAAGGATGCCCCCCTGGAGGAAGGGTATGACGGATGGGCATTGGCGGGTCGTGTGTTTGGGGGCATAGTGGCCGTAGGGGCCTTTACGGTAGTTGCGGGAGTGACGGCAGGGGCTGCGGGGGCGGCGCCGGTGGTCATCAAGGGAATCATGCTGTCGGCGATGGTCACGGGAGGAGCAGTGGTCATCAGCCTGGGGATAGAGGATGTTTTCAACGGACGAATCAGCCATGCGGAGGAATAC
>JBNMJJ010000269.1:0-3925 GCA_050873745.1 Lachnospiraceae bacterium
CCGGGTATAGTAGGTTTCCAAAAAGACGCTGTTTAACAGCCAGCACAAGGCCACTGCCGCCGTCATCATCCCGATAAAAATCACGGCAAACTGTCTGCGGATGGAATGCTTCATGACCAGAATCTCCTTCCTTTTTTCACGGTTATACAGGGTTCAGTATAGAAGAATTTCGGCAGAGTGTCAAAGTTTCTTCCCCATAATTCAGATATTTTTCACAATTCTTCGTAAAAGGTGAATCTACATTTTCTCATTGGATTTCCTACGGCCCGGTGATATAATTTATTTATACTGTTACCGTTATGACTGCTTTTTAAAAGCTGCTATAAGATGAAAAGGAGAAAGAGCCAATGAAATCGAAGGTATATTTTTCAAGAACAATCACCCCCACAAAGGCACTGGAGCTTTATCGGACGCTGAATGCCAGCCTTCCGAAGAAGGTGGGAATTAAGGTTCACTCCGGCGAGCCTGGAAACCAGAATTTTCTGCGTCCCGAATTTTGGAAGCCCCTTATTGACTATGTCGATGGTACGGTGATTGAATGCAACACCGCCTATGAGGGAAGCCGCAACGTCACCAGCAAACACTTAAAAACCATGGAGGAACACGGCTGGAGCAAACATTTTGCCATCGATATTCTGGATGCCGAAGGGCCGGACATGGTATTGCCTATACCAAAGGGCCGGCGAATACAGAAAAACTATGTGGGCAAAAATCTGGCAGACTATGATTCGCTTCTGGTTTTGACCCATTTTAAGGGTCATCCCATGGGCGGGTACGGCGGAGCCATAAAACAGCTCTCCATCGGTATTGCCTCCTCCTACGGCAAAGCCTATATTCATGGGGCAGGAAATCCCGAAAAAATCTGGACTGCCGACCACGATTCTTTTCTGGAAAGCATGGCCGATGCCGCTTCTTCCGTGGTTGACTATTTTCAGGGAAAAATTGTTTACGTCAATGTCATGAAAAATATGTCCGTGGACTGTGACTGCTGTGCCGTTGCAGAGGACCCCTGCATGGAGGATATTGGCATACTGGTTTCACTCGACCCCATCGCCATAGACCAGGCTTGTCTGGATTTGGTCTATGCCGCTACCCAGGACCCTGGTCAGAGCCATCTTCTGGAAAGGATAGAGAGCCGAAACGGCGTTCATACGATTGAGGCCGCCGCCGAACTGGGATATGGTTCCAGAGAGTACGAATTAATTGAAGCAGAGTAAAAACCAATGGGGCTTTTGCAGGTTGTTTATCCTTGCAAAAGCCCCATTAAACTGTATGAAAACTGATACTATTCTTCCAAACTCAGGCTATCCAGCTTTCGTCCGCTGCTGCGGTCATAGCTGGTGACGCTTCCGTCATTACGCAGCAGATAGAAAACCTCCCCGATAAAGGTTCCTCTGGTCTGACCGTAATTTCCGTCCGCATCCGCCGTATCCAGCTCCATTTCTTTGACAAATACATCTTTTTGGGCATCATAGGAAAAGACGAGGTATTTTTTCTGATAACGGGATTGATAGCTTTCGGCTTCAAAGCCGAAAATATTCGCTTCCGGGCTAATCAGAACGGCCCTGTGATTGTACAGCGCATTACTGTAATCGTATTTACTCAAATCCAGCTTACTGACCTCCTGCACATTGGTGGGGTCAGAAATATCGAACATGGACAGCTTCATTCCTTTCTGAACACCGGTCTCTTCATCCGCCTCCATACCGATTCCCAGCATACGGTTCTTTCCGTACAGATGAAGATATTCGGAAAAACCGCTTATTTTCAGTTCGCTTAAAATCTTTGGACCTGCAGGGTCGGAAAGGTCCACTGCATACAGCGGGTCGGTCTGGCGAAAGGTAACAAAATAGCCCCTTTCTCCCAAAAATCTGGCGGAATAAATCTGTTCATCCTCTGCCAGCCCTTCTATGCTGCCTGTCACTTTCAGGTTTCTGTCTAAAACGTATAGGGCGTTGGTCTTCTTTTCCTGAAGAATCTCGTATCCTAACCATTTTCCGGTTCTGCTGTCCGTCAGCTTACGCATATTATATTCTCTTACGGTGGCTACCGCCCTCAGATGGCCATTATATTCATCCAGAGAAAAGCTGCTGTCCAACTGGCCTTTAATGGTTCCCCTGGCCCTCAGGGCAAATTTACCCTCCCCATAGGAAAATCTCAAAATATCGGTGGTGACGCTGTTCCAGCCCTCCCCCTCGGCGGCCCCTTTATAGGAAGTAACGTAAATATTTTCTCCGCTGACATAGTACATATCTCCGGAAGATACTACCGCTCTGGTCTCTGCAAATTCTGTAGGATTCTCCAGAGCTACGGAAACCAGAACCAGATAGGAGGTTCCTTTGCTTCCCTCGGGCAGCAATATATCTTTCGCCTCCAGACTTTTTCCCTCTACCTGGGGGATGTAGGCCTGATAGTCCTCTTTACCTTCTCCCGGTGTGGCATAATAGCGGCTAAAGCCATAAAAATAGCCGCCAGCAATTCTGGATGAGGTAAACTCACCTTCCAGAGTGAATTTTTTCAGAAGCCGGGGGGTATTTTTCTCCTTTATATCGTAAAAGGAAATTTCATGATACACATTATCCCGATAAATGGAGTCATACATAGCCTTTCGGGCCAAAGAGGAATCATCCACGCTGTAGGGATAATATTTATTTTCTATGATAATGAGGCGGTCATCCCGGACATAAAACTCCTGAATATTCTGAAATCCGTCCAGACAGCTTATCTGGGTCAGTCCCTCCCGGGTATCCACAATCTGGACAGCCTGCTGCCAGCCATCCTTCTCAAGATTGATTACCTGATACAGGTAACGGCCGTCATTCTTAATGATGTCCCCTTCATCCACTCCTGCCGTCTGAATATTCGTACTCCCGTAGTCCACTCCTGCTGCCAGGTCTTCTACTGCTGCTGCGCTGTCCGTTTCCGCCCTCTGCTTCTCCTGGAAAGAAGCGCTGCCGGCGGTGGTACTGGCTTCCTTACGGGCTGTATTCTGAATTACATCAGAATACTGGCTTTCCCACTGGGGGAGCATGGACTGATAAATTTCTTCATAGCCTGCCTCGCCAAAGGCCATCCCCTCCGGTATTTCCTCTTCTTGTACTGCTTCTTCTGCTGTAATTTCTGCCGCCTCCGGGGCAGCCTCGGCTCCTCCTGCGCTTTGTAAGGCAGACGCCGAATCAAATGCCTGATTGGATGCGGATTTTTCTTCCCGGCCGCCTGTTGACCTGACCAGTACCGCCGTTCCCAGAAGTAACAACATACAGGCCGCCGTCAGCAGCGTCTTTTTATAGTAAGCTGTATTCTTTTTCCTGTCCCCACGGGCCTCTATTTTCTTACGCATATTCTCCGGCTGAAGACTTTGGGGAATTTCTATCTTCTGTGCTTCCTGAATCACCTGTTCAAGAATCTCTTTTTCACTCTTCATACTAACCTCCATCTATGAGCTCTGAATCTGCTTTTCCAGCTTTTTTAGCGCTCTCCGATACTTGGAACGGATGGTACTATGTTTGCAGCTCATTATCCGGGCAATTTCCTCTCCTTTATAGCCGCCGAAAACCACCAATACCACGATTCGTCTCTCTTCATCGGATAAAACCGACAGCAGTTCTCCGGCAATGACTTCGTCGCCCATAGCCGGCTGATAGGAGGGCTCCTCCACAAGCTCCAGTGTCCCTTTAGCCACCTTTTTGCCCAGCATCCGCTTACACTGATTGACCAGTATGGTAAAAATCCAGGCCCGAAAGGACTCTGTTTTACGCAATTTCCCAAAATTTTCATAGGCCCTAAGAACCGCCTCCGACACGGCATCTTCTGCATCCTGAGCATTGCCCATATAATAACAGGCAAACCGATACAGGTCCTGATAAACCGCTTCATACAGCCTCATAAACTGCTCCATTGTAACCTCCCTGATGCTGCATTATAC
>JBNMJJ010000270.1:0-3911 GCA_050873745.1 Lachnospiraceae bacterium
ACGGTGGTCTTGTTATGGCATCGCTGCAGCTTTTGTTCCACCTGCCTTTGCCACTCTTCCACAGAATATTCCGGTAAAAAATCAATGGTAACGAAAACTTCCTTTTTTTCCTGAAAACCATAGGCTGCAAACCGGCTTAACTGAAAAACCGGAATCCCTGAGATTCCGTAATCCGTAAGCTGCAGCTCCCCCTGCTCCCGGGCCTTTTTTTCTCCTCCAATGAAGAGGGTAATTACCGCCTCACAGCGCACTCCCGCAATGGACTTGAATACCTTGTCCCTGGCCCTTAGCTGCACCAGGGCAGGAACCACCGGCACGATGGAGTGGCCGAAGGACTGTGCATACTGATAGCCTGTACAGCCCTCCTGTTTTCGGTTCACTTCTCCTGCAAAGCTGCCGCAGGCCAGAATCAGCCGGTCAAAGAACAGCTTGCTTTTATCCCCTAAAATCACTTCAAACCCTTCTTCCGCCTTATTTCGTCCCTTTCTGATGGAAACGGGGCAGCAGTCGGTGATAACCTCAACCTGTTTTTCCTCCAGCTTTGCCCGCAGCACATCCAGCACCGTAGAAGCCTGCTCCGACCGGGGATAGTAATATCCGTTTCTTTCTTTTACCAGCATTCCTTCCTGCTGAAAAAAAGCCAGTACCTGTTTTTCATCAAATTGACTAATATAGTCATCGTAAATACCCGTTGACTGACTATTATAGTCAGTCTTATGGATTACTTTGTTGGAAAAATTGCATTTTCCATTTCCGGTGGCAAGAATTTTTTTGCCTATTCTGTCATTTTTTTCCAGAAGGACGACTCTGGCTCCACAGGCGGCTGCCGTAATGGCAGCCATCATTCCGGAGGCTCCCCCTCCAATAACTCCAATCTTCATGGGTCCTCTCCCGTCACTCTTCAACTTGTATAAGACTCTAAAAATCCATATAATTCATCTATATTGTGTATAAATTTCCCTAAAATCAATTCCTGCTTCAAAGAATCCGACAGAGCCTCTGCATAAATTTCGGTGGTCAGGTAGACCGTCTGCTGGTCCTCTTCCATAACCACAATCTTTCCATCCTGAACCATCAGATAATAACCCGGAATTTTCTCTATGGGACGATAATTTTTCTGCACCACAACCTGGTCTTTGGAAAACTTTTCCAACTGCAGGGATAAAAATCCCTTCTCCTGGTCCTCCAGAGTGGGATTTAATTCATACTCCTTCAGGGCGTCCTGAAGCTTGTCCCTAGTCATGCCCAGATACTTTTCCGGCAATTTTCCTGCAGTGCTTTCCTGCTCTTCATTTTCCATATTATATTCCACAACCACATAACTGGTATCACAGGTGGTAATTTCTCCCGGCGTTTCCGCCACCCGAGCAACCGTCTCTTCCTTATAAACCACAGGAGGCTGAACCTGTTCTGTGTGTCGGTTGGGATAGAAAAATTCCACATAGGCCATATGGCTGAAAAATCCCATTAAAAACATGGCAACAGGGTAAACAAAATATAAGCTAATACTCTTCAAAATTTTCATCCGATTACATCAACTTTCCTTTTTTGAATAGTATCAGCTTTATTTTCAATTTTATTCCATATTCAGTGCAGGAACTTTTTTCGTAAGCTGGTGAAATACGGTTCCCAATGCTGCCGCCAGAAGGCAAACCAGCCATGCCGGTAAAGTCTTTTGCAATAACTGGACGAAAACCAGCTCTACCAGAAGCATAACCGATGTCTGGATAATGGGTACAATCAGCATCCTCCCCCAGGGCAGACGAAGGCGGTAAAACTTAATCAGACTGATTAGCTGGCTTACGGAAAACAGAATCCAGAATACCAGCTCCCCAACTCCCAGGGAAAGGTCCGCCAGAGAAAAGCCCTCTGTGGCTGCCTGCCTGTTCAGGATAACCACAATAGCCGTCTGCACTGCAAAGGCTGCCAGTTGAAAAATAATCACCTGCTTTTTCCTCTCCAAACTCAGCATCGTTCGGGACAAAAACACCCCAAGAGCGGCAAAAATTACCGAAATTCCGCCAATCCCCATCAGCAGGGAGTCGGTCTGGCTGCCGTTTCCATAGAGGGCCTTCAACAATACCCCTGACAAAACCAGAAAGTTGGCCGTAATGGGAAGGGCCAGTGCAAAAAGCCTCTCCAACCGGTCTGCCATAAGCTGTTTTCCGGATTTAAACTCGTTCTGCTGAGACTGCCTTTTGCTCTTCTTGTTTTCCTCCACAAAAAAAAGAAGGATTACAATAGCCAGAGCCATAAGAACGGAAATCTTTCCGTAATAACTGCCGATAAGGTCGATTCCCGCCTGCCTGTTTTCCCCCTGCAGCCGTGAACGTCCGTACAGATAGAGATTCACCAGCCGGTACAGCTTAAGGAAAAACACCTCTAAAATCACCATAGGCAGGGTAGAAAAAATCATCCTCACCAGATACCCTCTGCTCTCTACCCCTCTGGACATATCTTTTTTCTGCAGGCGGCCAAACCCCTTCTGCTGAAGGACGTAGACAAAAGACAGAAAAAAACAGGCAAGCACACTTCCGCAAAGATACCCTGCCACCACTCCTGCCGCATGAAAACCGGCTTCAAAATGTTCATTGTGGAGCAGCGCCCCAACCTTTGCTCCATAGCTGCCCGCCGCAAAGACGAAAAGAAAGGTGCCCGTTGCCGTAATAATCGCTTCAACCAGTCTGGAAACCCTTGTGGGAATCGCTGTTCCCATCCCCTCAAAGCACCCCCGGAAAATGCCCACCATACAGTTTAATGCCAGCAAAGGGGCAAACAGCTTCAGGCTGACTTCTATCATATTTCCATCGAAAAAAAGGTTTCCCACCGGTTTTGCCAGAAAAAAAACCAGGGCCGCTCCCACCAGAGAAGACAAAAAGCCCGTAGCAAAAACCGTTTCCATGGTCTTTATACTGTTTCGATACTGTTCCCTGCTGATTCTGCTTTCCACCATGCGGCATACCGTTTTTGAGTAGCCGTACCCGAAAATAAGATAAAAAGCACTGAAAATCTCCCAGGAAATTGCCAGATACCCATTCCCCTCATCTCCGATTATCCGAACCAGAGGAATGCGGAAAACAATCAAAATCAGCGTGGCCACAAAGCCCACCTCCAATTTGGATGTTCTCTTATTCCTGCTTTTTTGTTGTTTTCTTTCTTCTATCATTTATTCCTCGCAATTTGCAGTCCGCCTTCCGGCAGACTAATCTCTCGTAATTCCCAGTAGCTGCAGTACAGCCTCCTGCTTACCCAGCATTACCTGCTCTTCCTCAGGCTCCATATGGTCATAGCCGCACAAATGCAGCATACTGTGGGCTATCAAAAAAGCGAACTCCCGTTTCAGGCTGTGTCCGTAGCCCTCGGCCTGTTCTTTCAGCCTGTCCACAGAAATGACAATATCTCCCAGAAGCAATTCTCCCGTATCCGGTTCAAAGCACTCCCACGCCTCTTCTTCCACCGAAGAAAAATCGGAAGGACGCTCAAAATCCAGATTGGGAAAGGACAGTACGTCCGTTGCCGCATCAATCTGGCGGGTTTTGCGATTCAATTCCCGAATACTCTCATTATCCGTCAAAATCAGGCTTACCTCCACCTCGTAGGGGCAGCCTTCCTGCTCCAGAACCGCCTCTCCCACCTGCCAAAATAAGGCTTCCCCGTCGAAGGGCAGTTGAGCGCTGGTTTCATTTTCAACGTAAAAAGTCATCTATCGGCCGCCTCTCTTATGTTTTCTGCCGTTTTTTTCTTTTGCATCTTTTGCTTCATATGCTTCGTATGCCTTTACGATTTTCTGCACCAGGGGATGGCGAACCACATCCTTGCTGGTCAACTGGCAGAAGGCAATGTCCTCCAGCCTGGAGAGCACCTTCACTGCCACATCCAATCCTGACTGCACCGAAGGAGCCAAATCCTTC
>JBNMJJ010000271.1:0-3864 GCA_050873745.1 Lachnospiraceae bacterium
GTACTCCCGTTTTCTTTCTGAGCATTTTGTGCAGAGCAGCCTGCAATCACTAACGTACCGGCTAATAATGCACCTACCAAAAGTTTCTTCATTTTTCCTCCCATTCTGCTCCATTAGCAGCTTTTCTTTTTTAGCAGACCAACGTTGATTACTTTGAGAAGTATACTTTATAAACTCTTTGATTAAAATATAATTATTTCAGATAATTCTTAGTTTTATTATGTTCTTTGGACTTTTCACCTCCGGGATGGTCATCCATTTCCGTCTCTGTTCTTTCCACTCTGTGAACCGGTTTCTTTTGTTTTGCCACATAATAAAAGGCCCTTCTATGATGTTTTATTCTATCATAGAAGGGCCTTTTGGGAATTATTTTACAGAAAAAAGTTCTCTTACTCTTCTCCGCTATCCTTATTTTGCATTGCTTCATATTTTATTTGATGAGTACTCTTTCAATACTTCTGTGGCTTCGCATACGCTTAAATTAGATATTTTTATAAAATTATACAGAGTTTCTAACTCCTGGTGCTTCTGTTCTTTTAACAGAGCTTTTAATTCACTGCTCTCTTTTTCAAGTCTAACGTTTAATGCATTAATTAATTCTTCCTTTTCTGCAATCTTATCTTCTATGGTTCTTCTTTGCCCTCTTGCCATAATTATCCTCCAACAATTTTCAAAGATATTATAGTATATGGACAAGTGCAGGTATTTATTCAATATTTTTATAATTTTTCTTATAAATTCTATCTGTATCGAATTCTTGGGTATCTTCTGTAAACCATCTTTTTGCCATATCTTTGATTGTTCCATCATCAAGTTGGCAATTTACTATTCTGTTTTAATTCGTAAAACTGTGAGCTTCATCAGAATCCCCTTTTAAGTTATTCTCTCTAATTACCGTTGCTTGAACTGAAATCCCTTTCTATCAGCTTGCTAAGATAATGGTCCCCCACCTTTCTCCAGGGTGTCCCGTAAAAAGGCCAGTCCCCTTCTCTAAAGTAAAACACCCCGGGATAGCCTACCTCCTTAAGCTCCATCTTGACTACCTGCCAGGTTTCTTCCGATATGGTTACCCGGTCCATGGCTCCAGCCCAATAGACTGAAAAGTGGTATTCCTGCGTGATTACCTCCTGTACGCTGTCAGGGAATCCAGAATCCCTTACCCGGTTTAAAATCACATCTGCCACCAGCCGTTTACCCTCAAGGCCCTGGTTCCCGGCTTCTGCTTCTACGCACCTTGCCAGCATATCCAGCGTTTCCATATAAGCATCCTCCGGGCTGATGTTCAGCCCTCTGGGCATCTTTGCCGGAACAAGGTCTTTCTTTAGCCCTTGTTTAATTTCAAACCATCTAATATCTGCCATCTTTGTCCCTACTGGCAAGGTAGTGATAGCCGCCGGAGACTGATGGGTGAAGGAGCAGGCGGCCCATAAGGTTATTGCTATGCCGGTGGATAGGATTGCTGTTTTGAATTTCACTTTTCCTCTCCTTCATATAAATAGTTCATCACTTCCTCCTGGCTTAAATGCGTTATCTTTATAAATATTTTTAGTTCCAATAAAGTCATCATGACCGGATTTTTAAATCTTCTTGATAAAGTTTGGTCTGTGATACCAAGCGTTTTAGCCACCTTATTACACATCAATCCAGCACTGTTAATAGAACCTTTGAGCTTGTTTCCGAACTCTTTTTCGTAATCTTTTCTCCGTCAAAATCCTCTACCCATTTCATTCACCTCCTTATCACTATGATTTCTTTATACTTGCTTTTCCCTTTCTCCAATCCTAAAAGAATACATATCTGGAGACTTTGAAGTCCAAGATGCTTTAATCATCCAAATGGAAAACCGCTTTAAAAACGGTATCTCAGAAGTCTCAAAAATCTGGCTGACCTAATGTCCGGCGTTGTTACTGGCCTAATCTTTTGATTTATATAGCGGAGCTTCGTATCGTTCATCTCTGCTAAGTGCGAGGCTCCATTCCATTCCGCACGCCTCAAGTCTTAAACTTGTCACATTATCCAACGGTTTTCCATTGAGTAAAAAAATTTTCTTTTCTAAATCAATGTGAAGCGATTTGAACTGATTTTCTTCACAGTTTTTACTTTCCTTCACCTAATCACCTCCTCCTATCCTGCTGCCGGGTTTGCTTTGAACGTTTAAAGTCTATGTAATCTTTCGGATTAACTTCCAAAACCTTACAAACCTTTCCAAACCGCTCCATTTTGACCAAATGCCCCTTACACATAGGTAGACCGTATTTACTACACCAGCCTTTTTGGCAATCTCCTTGGGTGTCATACATGAAGCTATCATGGCTGCTAAAATCTCGATTTTGGTACACCATGAATTTATCCTCCTTCCTTTCATCAAATACCCAATAGTTAATTAAGTAACTTTTGTTTAAAATTTTGAACATTTAGACAAATAATGATATTATAGCTTCGTTACTCCTAAACTTTTTCATTTGGCATATGCCGGAAAGGAATTGCCAAGGAAGAACAAATTTATTTTGTCGCACTTCGTACCCTGTTTTCTATGGAAAGGAGGTGTATGCGGAGGACGATAGAAGATTTTTGTACCATTAGCATTGTGTTAATTGAAATCACAAAATTTTATCTTGACTACTATTGCTAGTAGCACGCACCCAGAAGTGGTATCGTTGTGGACGGTGCCACTTCTCTTCTTTCTAGCACATGATGAATGAAAAAGTAGAGTATATCCATAATCCATAATTACAAAATTTTACAGTTTTTGTTCATTTTTCTAAACTTTTTCAATAAAAAATATACTGGTATTTCTCCAATATTTTGCGATAACAATCTGCACGAGCAAAGAATTTCACTTTGGCTAAAATCCGAAAGATTATTCAATCTCTGACTAAGGGTTACCCTTCCAAGCCCCAAATCTTCAGCAAAAGCATCCTGTGTACCATATATTTCTTTAATCTTGCCTCTCAATTTACTATAATCAAATTGCTCTATTAAAGTGCTCACCTCTCCTTTACCTCAGTTCTTGTTTCTGAACCAAGAATAAGCTATATATCTTTATTTGTCAACTAGTTTTTTTCGTGTTTCTGAACTAAAATAAAAGATTTTTATTATAATTGTTGTTTTTTCTGAACATCTATGTTATTATCCTTCTATTAAGAGGTGATTAAATGAATACTACTGCTGATAGAATAAAAGAAGGCCTAAGACTACGTAATATGAAACAAGCTGATTTGGTTACTTTGACAGGCATTGGCAAAGCATCTATAAGCACTTATCTTTCTGGCAGATATGAACCAAAACAAAGAAATATTTATAAAATAGCAAAGGCTTTAAACGTAAGTGAGGCATGGCTAATGGGTCTCGATGTCCCTATGGAAAGATATGTTCCATCCGCTCAAAAAAAAGGTGTCACTATCAACGTCCTTGGTCGTGTAGCTGCAGGCATTCCCATAGAAGCTGTAGAGGATATAGTTGATACAGAGGAAATCACAGAAGAAATGGCACGAACAGGGAAATTTTTTGGACTATTGATAAAAGGTGACAGTATGACCCCTGCTATATGCAATGGTGATATTGTTATCGTTCGCCAACAGGACGATGCCGAAAATGGTGATATTGTTATTGCCTCAGTAAATGGAACTGATGCAGTATGCAAGAGGCTTAGAAAATATAAGGATGGTATCGAACTAATTTCAAATAACCCTTCATATGAGCCTATGGAGTATAGTAATACAGAAATAATGGAAAAGTCCGTAAAAATAATTGGAAAAGTTGTAGAATTAAGACGTAAATTCTAATGGTATCTATCCTTAGGAATTCATATAAATAAAAACGAAAGAAAAGGGAGGAAACAAAAAATGGCAGAAAAACAAGGGA
>JBNMJJ010000272.1:0-3858 GCA_050873745.1 Lachnospiraceae bacterium
TATGTTTACATGTGGAAAGGCCATCCGCTGGCAAAACGTGAGAAGATCACGCTGGATGAGCTTAAGGAATATCCCTGCCTGTCCTTTGAGCAGGGAGACAGCAATTCCTTTTATTTTGCTGAGGAGGTGCTGAGTACGGCGGATTACCGACAGGCCATCAGGGTAGACGACCGCTCCACCATGCTGAATCTGATGCGGGGGCTGAACGGTTACACCCTCTGTTCGGGAATCATCTGCGAGGAGTTAAACGGAGAGGAATATACGGCAGTCCCCCTGAACACGACGGAAACCATGTCAATAGGCTATATTAAGCAGAGAAAAAGGCCCCTCAGCAATCTGGGGCAGTCCTATGTGAAGGAATTATTAAAGTACAGAGACAGAGTTCTATAACGTGAGAAGAGGTTCTAATGCCAGCCAGGGGGCTGTTTTACATAAGACACTTTGCCAGCTTATCTCTGGACAGAATCCTGAAAGAATTCTGATAATAGTCAATTAACCCCAAATCTTTCATGCGGCCCAGCTCGCGGCACATGGAGGAGCGGGATACGTTCAAATATTCAGCCAGTTCATTACGGTTAGGAATAATCGTAAAGGACAGGCTGTTTTGTTTTTTTGCTTCATAAAGGAGCCAGGTGGCCAGCTTTTCCCGCATGCCCTTAAGCGCAAGCAGTTCAATTTTATGGTTTAAAATGCGGTTTTTTTCCCCTAAAATTATCATCATATTCTGGATAATCTGGTGATGGAAGTGGCAGGATTGACCACAGGTACGGATGATTTTTTCAAAAGGAATAAAAAGAACCTCCGCTTTCTTTCTGGCTCTGACGGTAACCGGGGAGAGACGCAGTCTGGTGCAGACGATGCCTTCCCCGAAAAGCTGGCCGGGGCCCACGAAATCCAGAATATGCCTGACGCCTGCCGGGTTTACCTTAATTAATTCCAGTGAGCCGGAAAGAACGATACCTATAGTATTCACCTGGTCGTCGTTAAACCAGAGATATTCGTCCGCTAAAAAGGTTTTTTTTCGGGCATCAATACAGGTAAGCAGATGGGGCAGTTCTTCCGGTTTTATCGAAGAGAAAAGAATGCAGTTTTCCAAAACAGAGTAGTTTGTCATAAGGCCTCCTGAATTTTCGTCAAAATGTTGCTGTGGCAACAACGTTTGAAATTTATTTTAGTATAATTCTAGGCATATGGCAATAGCGTGAGAAGAAGTTCTAATTGCTCACGCCAGAGGGCGTTTTGCAAAGAACTTCTAAGTCTCACGCTGGAGAATGCCCAGAAAACGGGCATTCTCCCCGTGGATTAGAGATGCTGCGAAGCAGCAGAATGGAGGTATGTATGGAAAACAAGATGTTTTGTTATCAGTGTCAGGAGACGGCAAAATGTACAGGCTGCACCGTCGTGGGTGTCTGCGGAAAAGATGCCCAATTAGCGGCTTTACAGGATTTGCTGGTGTATGCCACGAAGGGACTGTGTGAGGTAAATACTGCATTGAGAAAGCAGGGAGAGGCTATTTCGGAGGAAATGGATGCCTATATCGTAATGAGCCTGTTTACGACGATTACCAATGCTAACTTTGATAAAGAGATTTTCTACCAGAGAATTTTTGAAACCCTGAAGATGAAGGAAGAGATGCTGGCAAAGCTGCAGGATAAGAGCGGGCTTCATGAAGCGGCCCTGTGGCAGGCTGCGACCAAAGAGGAAATAGATGCGCAGGCTCCCAAGGCAAGCGTTCTGGCAACCGAAAATGAGGACGTAAGAAGCCTGAGGGAACTGGTTATCTCTGGAGTAAAGGGACTTTGCGCTTATCTTAAACATGCCTGGGAGCTGGGAAAAACGGATGCAGCCATCGACGCCTTTTTACAAAGAGCCCTGGCGGCAACCCTGGATGACAGCCTTACCGCTGATGATTTGGTGGCCCTTGCTATGGAAACGGGAAAATTCGGTGTGGACGGTATGGCTTTACTGGATGGGGCCAACACCGGAGCCTATGGACATCCCGAAATCACCAAAGTAAACATTGGTGTGGGAAAAAATCCCGGTATTCTGGTTTCCGGCCATGATTTAAAGGATTTGGAGCAGCTTTTAGAGCAGACCGAAGGAACCGGCGTGGATGTTTATACCCATTCGGAAATGCTTCCTGCACACTATTATCCTGCCTTCAAAAAATACAGCCACTTCGTAGGCAACTACGGCAATGCCTGGTGGCAGCAGAAGGAAGAGTTTGAGAGCTTCCAGGGGCCTATCCTGATGACCACAAACTGCATCGTTCCCCCTAAGGATAGTTATAAGAACAAGCTGTTTACCACAGGAGCATCGGGCTATGAAGGCTGTCCTCACATCGACAGAGACGAAAATGGACATAAGGATTTTACTCCCCTGATTGAGATGGCAAAAACCTGCCCTGCCCCCATTCAGCTTGAAGAAGGAGAGATTATAGGCGGTTTTGCCCATAACCAGGTAATTGCCCTGGCAGATAAAATTGTGGAGGCGGTGAAGGCTGGAGCCATTAAGAAGTTCTTCGTTATGGCTGGCTGTGACGGACGCCAGGCATCCCGAAAATACTATACCGACTTTGCAAAGGCTTTGCCTGCGGATACCGTAATTTTAACCGCCGGCTGTGCAAAATATAAATACAATAAGCTGGATTTGGGAGACATCGGCGGAATTCCCAGGGTCCTGGATGCAGGCCAGTGCAATGACTGCTATTCTCTGGCAGTAATCGCTTTAAAATTAAAAGAGGTATTCGGACTGGAAGATATTAACGATTTACCCATTGCCTTTAACGTGGCCTGGTATGAGCAGAAAGCGGTTATCGTTCTTTTAGCCCTTCTGCACCTGGGTGTGAAAAACATCCATTTAGGCCCAACCTTACCGGCCTTCCTTTCACCCAATGTGGCTAAGGTGCTGGTAGACAACTTCGGTATTGCGGGTATGGGAACGGTAGAAGAAGATTTGAAATTGTTTATTGCATAAGAAGTGGCTATAATAATAGGTATAGAAACAGGCCTCCGGCTGTAAGCAGGGGGTCTGTTTCTAAAAAAGAAGAAGGGAGAGGAAGATGTACGGAATTGATATTTTGTATACAGAGCATGAACATGTGGTTCGTTTTACCGAATATTTAAGGCAGCTTTGCGGCAGAATGCTTGAAGGGGAAACGCCGGATAAGGAAACCTGGATGGCCTGTGTTCATTTTATTAGGGACTATGCGGATGCCTACCACCACGGGAAGGAAGAGGATGTCCTGTTTAAAATCATGCTGGAGAAGCTGGGGCCCTTAGCCGATAAAATGATTAATACGGGAATGATGGTGGAACACAACATTGGGCGTTACCATCTCCAGTCTATGGAGGAGGCCATAGATGCCATGGCTCAGGAGCCTACAACGAAACAGAAGCTGGACGTGCTTACCCATGCCCTGGCCTATGTGGATTTGCTCCAGCGTCATGCCCATAAGGAAAACAACGTTCTCTTTCCTTTTGCTCTCCGCTCTCTGGCTCCGGAGGATTTGGAACGGGTAAATGAAGCCAGCAGGGCTTTTGAAGAAGAGGGAGCCAAAAAAGGCATCAACAAATATGTGGAATGGCTGATGCAGGTATACCCTGAAAAGGGATGAGAGATAGGGTAAAGCCGCTGAAAATGGTGTAACTATCATAGCTTGTTATAGGTTAAAACTATAACAAGCTATTTTTTTTGCGAATTAACACTTTTGACAAAATAAAATTATAATGGAACATAGTAAAAGCAGCAAGAGTCGACAGGAAGGGAGAAAAACAATGATTCGTCTGGAGCATGTGACCAAGACCTTTCAAAGTAACGGAAACAACCTGCATGCTGTAAAGGATGTAAGTTTAGAGA
>JBNMJJ010000273.1:0-3815 GCA_050873745.1 Lachnospiraceae bacterium
ATTAAGAAGTGGTTATATTCAGACCATGATATTTTTTTCAGGGAACTGATTTCTAATGGCTGTGATGCAATCACCAAATTAAAAAAGCTGGATATGATGGGCGAGTACAGCCTGCCTGCAGATTATAAGGGCAAAATTGAGGTAATCGTGAACCCCCAGAAAAAGACCCTTACCTTTAAGGACAATGGTATCGGTATGACTGCCGATGAAGTGGAAGAATACATTAATCAGATTGCTTTTTCTGGAGCTACTGATTTTATTGAAAAATATAAGGACAAGACCAACAAGGACCAGATTATCGGACATTTCGGTTTAGGCTTTTACTCTGCCTTCATGGTAGCCGATGAAGTGCATATCGATACCCTCTCCTATCAGGACGGGGCAAAGGCGGTGCATTGGGAATGCGACGGCGGAACGGAGTATTCCATGACGGAAGGAAACCGGGAGCAGGTGGGAACCACCATAACCCTTTTCGTAAACGAAGACGTGCTGGAATTTTGTAACCAGTACAAGGCCAGAGAAGTTATCCAGAAATACTGTTCCTTTATGCCTACCGAGATTTATCTTTCCCAGGCGGACACCACCGAGACCCAGGTGATTCTGGAAAGCGAAAAGCTGGATACGGACGAAGTCATCGAGACCATTCAGCCCCAGAAGAAAGAGGAGGAAGGAAAAGAAGAAGCCGAGGGGGAAGAAAAGGAAGAGCCGGTTAAGCTGAAAATCAAAAAGCGTCCCGAGCTGATGAATGAGACCCATCCTCTTTGGACGAAGCATCCTAACGAGTGCAGTAAGGAAGATTATCAGGAATTTTACCGTAAGGTGTTTAAGGACTATAAGGAGCCTCTGTTCTGGATTCACCTGAATATGGACTACCCCTTTAATTTAAAGGGAGTTCTGTACTTTCCCAAGATTAACATGGAATACGAGTCCATTGAGGGAACCATTAAGCTGTACAACAATCAGGTGTTTATTGCAGACAATATTAAGGAGGTTATCCCGGAATTTTTACTGCTGTTAAAAGGAGTAATCGACTGCCCGGATTTACCCCTTAACGTATCCAGAAGCGCCCTGCAGAATGATGGTTTTGTGAAAAAAATTTCCGAATATATCAGCAAGAAGGTGGCGGATAAACTTTCCGGTATGTGCAAGACGGAAAAAGAAGAGTATGACAAATATTGGGATGATATTGGCCCCTTCATTAAATTTGGCTGTTTGAAGGATGACAAGTTCTGTGAGAAGATGACGGACTACATCCTGTTCAAAAATCTGGAGGGAAAATACCTGACCCTGCCGGAGTGCCTTGAGGTTAAGCCTGCGGAGGAAGAAGAAGGCCAGGAGGACAAGGCGGCAGAGGAACAGGTCAACGACACTCAGGCGTTAGATGCCAAGAAGGAACAGGCCGAAGAGACTCAGGTAACAGAAGCCGCAGAGGAGCAGGCCCAGGAAAATACGGCAGAGGCCGAAGATGCCCAGGAGGAAGAAAAAGAAAAGATAATCTACTACGTCACCAACGAACAGCAGCAAAGCCAGTATATCAGCATGTTCAAGGCGGCCAAAATGGATGCGGTAATCCTTACTCACAATATCGACCAGCCCTTTATTTCCCAGTTGGAAAGCAAGAACGAGCATGTTAAATTTATGCGTATCGATGCAGATGTAACCGATACCATGAAAACCAGAACCAGCAAAAAGGTTCAGGAGGAGCTGGCGGCCCAGGCAGAAGAATTGGGCAAGCTGTTTAAGAAGGCATTGAAAAACGAAGGCATCCAGATTAAGATGGAGAAGCTGAAAAATAAAAATGTTGCTTCCATCATCACCCTGTCGGAAGAAAGCCGCCGTATGCAGGACATGATGAAAATGTATGCCATGCCTGGTATGGATATGTCTATGTTCGGCACAAAAGAAGGAGAAACCCTTGTACTGAATGCCAACCATCCTCTGGTGCAGTATGTGGCCAAGCATCAGGAAGGGGACAACAGCCAGATGATTTGTGAGCAGCTTTATGACCTGGCTAAAATCCAGCATGCGCCTCTGGAGGCAGAGGCCATGAGTAAATTTATTCAGCGCAGCAATGAGATTATGCTTCTTTTGACCAAATAAGACGAAAATCTTATAGATGTCCCGGTATAAGTGGTTTCCAGTGTCAAATTATCTTATACCGGGATATTTTTGTGTTTTTTTGAGAAAAAAGGGTTGAAATTCTGATGCAGATTACCGATAATAGATACGTCATATATTGGCATTATGGAGGGGAGGATACAAAGGAGAAATGAAGGATTATGAATTACAGGAATGAGAATTACGAGAAACAGTTTGTTGCCGGAGCCAATAAAAAAGGGATGCTCGTATGGTTTTTGCTTTCCCTGGTTTTATCGGGGGCGTATGCGCTGGAGGTGCTGAAGCAGCAGAGGACTTTGGAATACTACCTGCTCTGTTTACTGATGTGCTGGGTTCCCTTCGGCATTGGTGTACTTGTGCTTAAGCTGAGAGGAATGGACAGCAGCGCATATAAGCACTGTATTGCGGCAGGATATGGACTGTTCTACTTTTTTGTGTTATTGACCACCACTACACCATTGGCTTTTGCGTATATTTTTCCGGTGGCAGCCCTGTTGGTTATCTACAAGGACGAGAAGCTTCTTTTGGGCTGCGGTATCGGCAACCTGCTGGGGCTGATTGTGGCAATCGTGAAAAGCTATTCTCAGGGAGCCAACAGCCCAGCGGATTTCAGCAACTATGAAATTCAGGTGGCAGCGCTGATATTTTTCTATATCGGCTGTTTCCTGTCCGTTCGCTATCTGATATATACGGAAAAGGTTATGCTTTCTTCCATCGAAAATAATCTTGAGTGCGTTACCGATACGGTAGAGCAGGTGAAGGAGGCCAGCAAGGTAGTACAGCAGCGGGTAGAGGGCGTCCGCAGCTTAGCAGATGATAACCGCCAGGGAGCAGCCAATGTGGTAAAAAGCATGGAAGAGCTGGCAGAGAATAACAATACGCTGGCAGAAAGAGTGGACTCCAGCGTTACCATGACGGAGGAAATTGACCAGCAGGTTGTCCATGTGGTGGAGCTGACCGAGCAGATGGCAGGGGTAATCGAACAGGCGGTAGAGACTACGGGAAACAGCGTTGAGGAAATGGAGAAAGCGGTAAAGGATACCCGGACTATGGCGGAATTGTCTTCCCAGGTTGAAGAGATTCTCAACAATTTCAGCAGTCAGTTCCAGAAAGTTAAACAGGAAACGGGAACCATAGAGGATATTAGTACCCAGACCAACCTTCTGGCCTTAAACGCCTCCATTGAAGCAGCCAGAGCCGGTGAAGCCGGAAGGGGCTTTGCTGTGGTGGCGGATGAAATCAGAAATTTGAGCAATGGAACCCAGAATTCTTCGGGCAGCATTATGGATGCACTTGGACATCTGGAGGATACTTCCCAAAGAATGGCGGATTCCATTACCTCCATTCTTGGCCTGATTGCTTCCACCACGAAGAAGCTGGAAGGAGTAAACGCAGCAGTGCAGGGCGTTCATGAGGACTCCAGACAACTGGCGAATCAGATGAGCCTGGTAGGGCAGGCTATCCGGGAAGTGGAGGACTCCAACAGCAGCATGGTGGAAAATATGCAGCAGATAAGAGAAATCGCAGAAGTAATGACCGAAAGCGTAGAGGACAGCAGGGAAATTACCACTGTGATGATGGAAAAATATGATGAAACAGGAGAGAACGTTTCTCGTATTGAAGAGGTGGTAGGACAACTGGCCAAAGAATTGCAGATATAGCGGTTTTTAGGGAAACGCTGATTAAAGCGTTTACCG
>JBNMJJ010000274.1:0-3787 GCA_050873745.1 Lachnospiraceae bacterium
GTTTGGGAGGATGAGGGTATTCCAATTCCCTTACCACCCAGTCATACAGGGGTCTGTGGTCCTCAAATTCCAGGGTACAAATGGAATGGGTAATTCCCTCTATTGCATCCTCAATGGGGTGAGCATAATCATACATGGGATAAATCACCCATTTATCACCGGTATTGTGATGGGTCATGTGGGCCACACGGTAGATGACCGGGTCACGCATATTCATATTAGGGGAGCCCATATCGATTCTGGCTCTTAAAACCTTCTCCCCATCCTTGAACTTGTCGTTCTTCATATCTTCAAAAAGCTGAAGATTTTCTTCAATGCTTCTTAAGGAGCCGGGGTCTTCCTTCCCGGGTTCCGTCAGGGTTCCTCTATACTCCCTAATCTGTTCCGCAGACAAATCGGATACATAGGCCTTCCCCTTCTTAATCAGTTTAACCGCTCCCTCATACATTTCCTGAAAATAATCGGAGGCAAAAAACAGCCTGTCTTCCCAATCTGCTCCCAGCCACTCTATATCTTTTTTAATGGATTCAACGAACTCGACCTTTTCCTTCGTAGGATTGGTATCGTCAAAACGCATATTGAACTTGCCGTTATACTTCTGCGCCAGGCCATAGTTTAATAAGATACTTTTGGCATGACCGATATGCAGATAACCATTAGGCTCCGGTGGAAAGCGGGTATGCACGGTATCATAAACCCCTTCCGCCAAATCCTTATCAATAATCTGTTCAATAAAATTTCTGGAAACTACTTCCTTTTCTGTTTCTGTCTTCTCTGCTTTTTCCATTGCTTTTGCTCACCTTTTCGCTATTTTTTAATGGTCATCCACACTGTAGTTGGGAGCTTCCTTGGTAATATGGATGTCGTGAGGATGGCTCTCTTTCAGGGATGCTGCGGAAATCTTCACGAATTTTCCTCTTTCCTGAAGCTCCTTAATGGTGCCGGTTCCGCAGTAGCCCATTCCGGCCCGAAGTCCTCCCAGCATCTGGAACACCGTATCCTCTACCATCCCCTTGTAGGCAACTCGTCCTTCCACGCCTTCCGGCACCAGCTTTCTGGCATTGCTCTGGAAATAACGGTCCCTGCTTCCGTTTTCCATAGCGGCAATAGAGCCCATTCCACGGTAAACCTTATACTTTCTTCCCTGGAACAGTTCAAAGTCTCCAGGGCTTTCGTCACAGCCTGCAAACATACTTCCCATCATACATACGGAGCCGCCTGCCGCAATAGCCTTGGTCACATCACCGGAATATTTGATTCCTCCGTCTGCAATAATGGGAATTCCATATTCCTTTGCCACGGCATAACAGTCCATAACCGCACTAATCTGAGGCACACCAATACCGGCTACCACACGGGTGGTACAGATGGAACCGGGACCGATGCCCACCTTGATAGCATCCGCTCCTGCCTCAATCAGCTCTCTGGTGCCCTCTCCTGTGGCTACGTTGCCCGCAATTACGGGAAGCTGGGGAAATTTCTCTTTTATCATCTTTACACAGTTGATAACATTCTGGGAATGTCCATGAGCGGAATCCAGTACCACTACGTCCACCTTGGCTTCAACCAGAGCCTCAACCCTTTCCAGCACATTGGCGGTAATGCCGATTCCTGCGCCGCAAAGCAGTCTGCCCTGGGCATCCTTGGCTGCCAGCGGGTATTTAATTGCCTTTTCAATATCCTTAATGGTAATCAGGCCCTTAAGCTGGAAATTCTCGTCCACGATGGGCAGCTTCTCTTTTCTTGCTTTGGCAAGAATTTTCTTCGCTTCCTCCAGAGTAATTCCTTCTCTGGCGGTTACCAGCCCCTCAGAAGTCATGGACTCACTGATTTTTTTAGAAAAATCCGTTTCAAACTTCAAATCCCTGTTGGTAATGATTCCCACCAGCTTCTTGGTTCCGGCTTCCGTAATGGGTACGCCGGATATACGGTATTTGGCCATCAGTTCATCTGCGTCCTTCAGGGTATGCTCCGGGGTCAAAGAAAATGGGTCGGAAATAACGCCGTTTTCAGAACGTTTAACCTTGTCAACCTCTTCTGCCTGTGCCTCAACAGACATATTTTTATGAATAATGCCGATACCTCCCTGTCTTGCCATGGCAATCGCCATTCGATGTTCGGTTACGGTGTCCATTCCTGCACTCATCAATGGAATATTTAATTTAATCGTTTTCGTAAGCCAGGTGGTAATATCCACCTGATTCGGAATAACATCGGAATGTGCCGGTACCAGCAGCACATCGTCAAAAGTAATGCCTTCACCAATAATCTGACCCATCTTGCTCTCCTCCTGTTGTGTATTATCATTATAAATGGCTTAAGACCATAAGAAATCTGAATGTTTGAAAAATTTTATCAGATGCTTATCTTTATGTCAATGGTAATAACTCACCTAATATTTCCCTGTTTTTCCTTTTTAATAGGTAAAAACTTTACGGGGCGCCACTGCCTGAATCATTTTCACCAGCTCGTCCCCCGGTTCCAGAATAAGCTGACGGTCATTCATACAGAGCAGATACCTGCATTCCGGCTGCTTTATCCCACCGCTACTGTAGTCCGCAGGCTTCTGATTCTGCATCCGATGACTGTATCCGTCCAACTGATGGGAACCCAAAGGCGCCATTACCTCCAACTGGAGCAGGTCCAGGGTCTCCATCCTTTTTCGTCTGGCCTTGCCCAAAATACGGTCAATCTGCAGTTCCTTATCTACATAGGTATACTCATATTCCACCGAAGTATACATCCCCAAAAAATAAGACGCCACACCACAGACAAGGGCCGGAGCCAATGCCACAATAAAACCCAACACAGCAAAAAGGGCAAAGATGCCGGCAAGCAGCGCTGCCGCAAGCTGGGCCCCTTTCATTGCCCCACTGGTCTTTCTTTTTACCATAACCTCAAGATAAGTTTCATTCAGCATTTTATCCTCCCGGCCTGCCTGTTGCAGCCTTATATCAGAAATATCCCCTGCCCCGTCTGAAGGCAAAGCTGTTTCTTTTAAGTTTAGTACATTATGGTAAAAGTTTCAACGAAAGAATCGGTTTTATAGTTTTTTAATATTCTTTAATTTTCCCTTTATTGACACCCTTTCTTCATCCGCTTATCATGAAAACAACAAGGAGAGACCTGGGAGATTTGTTATGCAGAATACCGATTCCGTGAAGGAGGAAATCCGACTTCAGAGAGAGAAATTAAAAGAACAGTCTTTTCAGAAAAAATGGAGATACTACTGGGATTATTACAAAGTTCCCGGCATCATTATTTTACTGGCTGCGGGTATGGCGGGCAGTATCTTTCATACCATGCTGACCCGGAAGGAAATCGTGCTGTCCGTCGCCTATATCAACGCTTTTCCCAATGTGGAAGATGCCCGGTTTATGAGCGGCTTCAACGCTTATCTGGGGCTGGCTCCGGGAAAACAGGATACCTCTTTGGATTCCGGTTTTTATTTCAGTGATAATCCGGATAACCCCTATTCCGCCACCTATGCTCAGAGATTTGCGGCTATGGTTATGGCCGGAAAGCTGGATGTGGCAGTGGCCGACGAACGTTACTTTGCAGACTATGCCAACCAGGGCTTTTTTCAGGATTTGACCCCTCTTTTATCCGAAGAACAGCTAATCCAGTATAAGGATTCCTTTTATTATTGCGACCTGCCCGATGATGATACCCCTAAAGCCGTTCCCGTGGGGATTAATGTCACCCATGCTCCCCGCATTCTGGAAACAGCCAGTTATCCCAATACCACAGCTTACTACGGCATTATCAGCGGCAGTAACCATACCGA
>JBNMJJ010000275.1:0-3785 GCA_050873745.1 Lachnospiraceae bacterium
GGCAGTTACCACCTTAATATACTCAACGGTTTCCTGGTCCACATCCTCATTAATATAATAGCTGCCATCCTCTCTCTGACAAATGTACAGGGGATTTACGCCCGGTACAGTTGCGTCATAATCATAAAATTTAACCTCATAGCGTACATAAGCTACCAATGTGCCTTCCACTGGCCCCTTTTTGGTATAAACCTCAATGACAGGGTAGCTTTCAATATACTCGCTCTTTTTCTCTATGGTAATTTCTTCTTTATCGTCTGTACTGCTCTTAATGCTGCGGATGGTCTCCACATCCCCATCCTGAAGAGCCTGGTAATACTGTTTAATCAGGTTGTTGACCTCCGGATAGGCATCCTTTTCCAAAGCCTCCTCAGGAACCGCAACCACCTCTGTTTCACCCTCGGAACTGTTCTCCGGCGCTACAGCCACAACGGTTTCTGCCTGCTTTTCCATGATTTTGCCTAAGAAAAGCGCTCCCACTACAACCACTAAAAAGACTGCCATAATTGCCACAATCTTTTTATTCTCCTTAATCATCAGGAACAGATTGGTCAAATGAACCTTAAGATAATTTCTTACTCCTTCAACCTTCTCCTTCCAGCTTTGATTCTCCATAAATACTCCTTTCAAAAAAGTAAATGCACCCGGCAGGAATCGAACCTGCATTAAAGGCGTCGGAGGCCTCCGTTCTATCCATTAGACTACGGGTGCATGAGTATCTGGATTGCAAAAATTATTACAAAATTATTACAACCTGAAAGATATGATACCACATATTTTCCCCATTGTCCAGTATTCATTTTTAAAACTTAGCCCCCTGCCCTTTTTTGTCTGGATTTACTCCCCAAAATCCGCTGTTTTAGCGGATTTTTGCCCTGAAAAATCGGATTTTTAATTTAGAGAAACGACTCTTTTTTCCTCTTTTTTGTACAGATAGGCATGGTCAGACAGCCATTCCTCCGGGTCCACCTGGCTTCGATTCACTTCCTGTACCATTTTACTGAACTTCATTCCTCCATCCCCTTGCTGCTTTGCTACCAGAATCACCTCATGCACGGAGCTGGGCAGAATATAGAAATCCCCTCCTATCGTCTCTGCCGCTTTCTCCAGAATGCCGTCGTACAAAAGACAGGCGGCTCCATAATACCTTCCCGCATTGGTCAGTACATACATGGGGACAGGAAAAGCCTGAATCTCCTGCTCCACATCCTCCATCGTTCTTTTCACCAGACTGTCTTTGTTCTGAGGATATTCCTGGCAGATTTCCTCCACCTTATCCTCTATGGCCCTGCCCAGAATCTCTTTTACCATATCCTCCATGGGATTAACCTGACAGGGCTGGAGCCGGGGGCTGTTTTCATAAGCCGCCTGAAACAGCTCCTCCTCATCAATTTTCCAGGAAGCAAGATGATTCCGGTGAATTAAAATGGAGCCGGTACCGATAAACCGGTTGACAATCATACAGTGGCAGACAACGGCCAGGTCCTGAAAGGTTCTGTGGGGAATATCTTTGAGCAATTCCTTATTCTTTTCCCGATGAATCAGGCGCAGAACCAATCTCTTTTTCACTTTAAGATAATCCAGAAAAAAGTCAACGTCCAAATTCTGGGATACCTGATTTTCTTCATATAAGGTAATAATCTGACTTAAGATTTCCCCGAAATCCTCCCCTTTACTGAAGGCCTCAAAAAAATGGTTCAAATATACCGTGGGAGCAATGTTTTTCTCTGGCATTAAAACACAGATTCCCTGTAATTTAAAACCGTTGTTCTTATAAATCTGATGGCTTTCTATTCTGGTCTGCGGACCATAAAATTCTTTCAGCGCCTGAATAATTTTCTCTGTAAATTCCTGTAATTCCATAAATTTCCTCCTTAAAATAAAACAAAAAAGACAACAGGGACTGCCTGTTGTCTTACACGCTTTTTATCGAATTACAGTTCTCCTGCTATACCCTGGATAAATATTCGCCGGTACGGGTGTCGATTTTAATCTTGTCGCCAAATTCCACGAACAGAGGCACATAAACGGTAGCTCCTGTCTCCACTACAGCGGGCTTGGTTGCACCCGTTGCCGTATCACCCTTGAAGCCGGGTTCCGTTTCTGTAATCTCCAGTTCCACGAATAAAGGCGGCTCAATAGCGAACACGCTCCCGTTATGAGAACAAACCTTACAAATATCGTTTTCTTTCACGAACTTAAGAGCATCCCCTACAGATTCTTCGTTCAAGGCAATCTGCTCAAAGGTCTCCTGATCCATAAAGTGATATAAATCGCCGTCAGAATATAAATACTGCATGTCCTTTCTGTCGATACGAGCCTGTGGACATTTCTCGGTAGGACGGAAGGTCTTCTCCACCACACCGCCGCTCTTGATATTCTTAAGCTTGGTTCTAACGAAAGCCGCACCCTTACCCGGTTTTACATGCTGAAACTCGATAATCTGAAAGATATTATTATCTAATTCGATAGTAATACCATTTCTGAAATCACCTGCTGAAATCATTCTTTTTTCCTCCTAAAAGTTCGCATTACGCATTACAATTCTAGACCATTTTATCCTATCTTGTCCCGTTTGGCAAGCAGAAAATCCCTATTATTTCCTATTTCGGCAGCAGTGAATCCAAAGGCTGGACCGTCACTGTTTTCCCAGCAGAAAATCTATGGCCTCCAGATAGCCCTGAAGTCCATGCCCATAAATCTGCTTATCGCATACCTCTTTGGTCACCGATATTTTCCTGAACTCTTCCCTCCGGGTAATATCTGAAATATGAATTTCCACCTTGGGCGCCTCTATGCTGGCCAGAGCATCCCGGATGGCATAGCTGTAATGGGTAAAGGCCCCGGGATTAATCACGATGCCTTCCGTACCGTCAAAATACGCCTCCTGGATGCGGTCAATAATTGCCCCTTCATGGTTGCTCTGGAAAACCTCCACCGACAGACCCTCCTCTGCTCCCTTCTTCTCAATCATCTCCACAAGCCCCTGATAGTCTGTGGTTCCATAAATTCCTTTTTCCCGGATACCCAGAAAATTCAGATTAGGGCCGTTTATCACCAGAATTTTCATCCCCACACCGCCTCCTTATTTCCTCTGTAATCTGCTCAATGCTCTTATCATCCACCCCAAGAACGGTCCCTGCCGCCTCCTGATAAAAGCCTTCCCGTTTCTTCAGCATAAGCTCAATCTCCTTTTGAGGATTTTCTACCTGCAAAAGGGGCCGGGTGGTATCCGTTTTCAGCCGTTCAAAAATCGTTGCAGGGCTGGCTTTCAGATAAATCACCTCTCCCAGCTCCTTTAAAAGTTTTCGGTTTTCCTCCCTCAGGGGAAGTCCTCCCCCCACTGAAATAATGGTTCTCCGGGTCTTTTTTTCCAGAAGTTTCTTAAGACACCTGGTTTCCCTGCCCCGAAAATCTTCCTCTCCTTTACCGGCAAAAATCTCCTTAATGGAACAGCCCGCTTCTTTTTCAATCAGCCGGTCCGTATCCAGAAAAGGAAGGGAAAGAACCTCTGACAGCCGTTCTCCCACGCTGCTCTTTCCACACCCCATATAGCCGATTAAAATCAGATTATTCTTCAATCCCCATCACATCCTTCATTTTTTCATATACCTCCAGGGCCAGCTTTTCTTCCACCTGCACATGGTTCCAAAGCTCAAAAGCCTCCACCCCCTGATATAAAAGCATTTTCAGACCGTGGTAAGCCTTCCCTCTGTTTTCCCGAACCAACCGCATAAATCTGGTTCGGGCAGGGCGGTAGATTAAATCGTAGCCCGTATGTACCC
>JBNMJJ010000276.1:0-3780 GCA_050873745.1 Lachnospiraceae bacterium
GATACCTTTTTCCGTCTCCCGCTCGCTTTTAATATACTGAATCAAATCCAGGGCCTGCTGTTCGTTTCCTACAATGGGGGCGATTTCCGTTACCACATTGGCCCGAATCATATGAACGGAGGGACTTTCCGCCCTGATTTTTACGCCAAACTTGTTTCCGTGTCTGACTACCTGGGGCTCCTCTAAAAGGATTTCCTCCCGGTCCGGCATGACCACACCATAGCCTCTGCTTCTTACATCTTCCACGGCCCGAAGCACCTTCTCGTACTCCTGTTTTCTGCTTTTGTATCCCCTTAACAGCTCCAAAAGCTGGTACTGGCTGGTAAGCTCTTCTCCGGTCATTTCACTCAGCATATCGTAGTAGTATTTTTCATCCACATCCAGATAAAAGGCCACTTTTCCGGTAGCCATGGAAATTTCCCCGCAGGTGCATCTGGTAACGAAGCTGCTGACCATATCCGGCTCTTCCTTGAGAATATCCTTCATCTTTTTTATCTTTTCCATATAACTGCGGATGTGTTCAATAATATCTGCTTTCAGAGGATGGGTATTGGGCAGGCTCTCCACCCATTTAGGTACGAAAAACTCCATACTGGATACAGGAAATTCCTGAAGCCCCTCACGCAGACACTGGTAAATATCCTCTACCTTCATCTGCATACAGTTCATCACCAATACGGTAGCCCCATATTTTTCCCTGATTTCTTCTGCCGTCTGGCGCGCCTCTTCTCCATAGGGACGGCTGGAATTTACCAGCACAAGAAAAGGCTTCTGCAATTTTTTCAATTCGGAAATGGTATGCTCCTCTGCCCCAAGATACTGCTTCCGTTCCAATTCCCCAATGGTGCCGTCGGTGGTTATCACCAGCCCCAGGGTGGAATGGTCGGAAATGACCTTCTGGGTGCCAATCTGGGCTGCCCTGGTGAAGGGAATAGCCTCGGAAAACCAGGGGGTCTTCACCATCCGTTCCTTGTCCTCCTCCATATGCCCCGTTGCTCCCTCTACCATAAATCCAACGCAGTCAATCAGCCTTACCTTCACCTGAATATCCTCCGACAGGTTGATGTCGGCCGCCTTCTGAGGGATAAACTTAGGCTCCGTTGTGGTAATGGTCTTTCCTCCTGCGCTCTGGGGAAGTTCGTCTCTTGCCCGTACTCTTTCTTCCTCCGTTTCCATTCCCGGCAGCACCAGAAGCTCCATAAACCGTTTAATAAAGGTAGACTTTCCGGTTCTTACCGGGCCTACTACCCCCAGATAAATTTCTCCTCCTGTGCGAAGCTGTATATCCCTGTATAAATCGTATGTATTCTGACTTAAATGATCCATATCTCCCTCCTTGTTCCCTGCACAACCTGTTATATGTATATGCCAAAGCTGTAAAGAAATGCCTAAAGAACGCAGGAATGGTGGATAACCTTCTCTATTGCAAAAAAGAGCCGCCTGCCTTTTGGCACACAGCTCTTTTGTTCTGAACTGATTATTTAATTTCCAGGTCTTCCCAGTTATCATCGGGAACGAAGGCAATGTAGGTTTTACCGGTATTAATGGTAATCTCATTTCCCTCTTCATCATAATAACGGGTAATGTCTGTTGAACTTTTCTTTGTCCAGGTCACCGGAATGGCTTTGCCATTGGTAATGTAATAGCCTGCTTTTCCACTGTCGATACAGTTAAAAATCATATATCCATTCTCATCATACTGGTTGAAGGTGCAATACTGAAGCAATACATTTTTAAAGGCTGTCTGTTCATTATTGTTTCCTGCATCCACATGGGCGCTGCCGTACTCATAATACTTATACAGGCCACTGGCCTCATCATACTTCAAGTAGGAACCGTTATGTTCAAAAGGCAAAACCACCGTATTTGCATCTATTGCCTCCTTATTTTCAGCAAAATCAACGGGCTTTGCCTCCGATGCAAACTGAAAATGCGCCCCGGGATAATACTCAGTGTATTCGGTAGAATATCCGGTCTTTTCAAAATTCTTTTCCAAATCTCCTGATAAAATATATTCGGTGAACTCAGAGGGCTTTCCATTTTTTACCCGGGAAAAGGTTCCGCTGAAATTCTGAATATGCTTCTCAGCCAGATAGGGGTCATTATAAAAGGGGCCTCCGTCATGGCAAATCACTGCATCCCACTCTCCTGCCAATAAAATATTGGTTGGGCGAAGGGAACGAATACTGCCCAACTGCTCAATCTTTTCCCAGTCCTTTACCAGTACCATAAGACGGGTAATGCGGCCGTTCTTAGTGCTGTTCATCATCTCGTATACAACGTCTGCCTGGCTGATACCGTAGTGGGGCAGAGCTGTTTTCTCGTTATCTACCATTGCCGCAATGGGCCTCTGGTCCTTAATTTCCTCAGAGATTAATTCGTTGGTCAGCTCACTGCGGTACATTCCTTCCGGAATAACCTCTTCAACCACTTCTTCCCCGGTTTCTTCTACAGTCGTTTCCTGTTTGGGGGCTACCGCCTCCTGAACGCCGCCGTTCTCATCCTTGCCGCCGCAGCCTGCGGTATATACCGCAACGGTCAGCAAAAACAACAGTATACCTACTCTTTTCTTCATTAGTTTTGGTCCTCCTAACAAAAATAATGGTGGCAGCAGCCACCTGTCGCCACCATTATATAAAATATTACAGATTATTGCAATCTTTCTTTCTAAGAACGTTCCCTATAATCATCCACATCCTCATCGAAATACTCATCCTCGCTGGGTTTGTTCTTTTCTTTCCGGATTTTTTTCTCTTCCTTAATTTCCTCTTTGGCTCTGACTGCCAGTTCCTGGAAGAAATCTGCTTCCGAAATTTTTTCTTCTTCCTCATGGAATATTTTTTCTTTTTTCCTGAAATTCAACCAGACGCCCAAAATCACCAGAAATACGGCTATAGCCATGATGACTGCCGTAACCACTAACAGGGTCTTTAAAGAATCCTCTTCTTCTGCTGCTTTTCCTTCCGTCGGTAGAGCCTCGGAAGCCTCCGGCTCCTGAACGTTTGCGGGAAGAATCTCTTCTTCCGTCATGGACCCATCGGCAAAAACAATGAGGTAATCCGAAGCGTGGGTGAAGGTAAAGATTATCTCGGCCTCTTCTCCCACTGGGGATGCCATCTGAAACTCCAGTCTCCCCGTTTCTTTATTTTCATAGAACAGGTTTGCCGTTTTTCCGATATATTCTTCCCCCGTCGGTATAATCAGGTTTGCCCGAAAGCCAAAGTCTCCGGTATGAGCCAGATGCAGCTTTTGATAATTTCTTCCTTTTGCTGCAGCCTCAATCCATTCATCGTCTAAAATGCCTTCCTCCAGCTGGGCATCCATATCGATTTCACCGTTCAATGCTCCGGTAAGGCTGTCAGCGTCAATTACCCACTTTAATCCATTGGGCAGTTCCAGCTCCAGGTCTACCCCATGGCTTACCGCCATATCCACAACCTTCTCAGAAATTCTGGTATTATTGTTTAAGGTAATCATCACCTTTCCTTCCTTCGTGGAAGGGGCGGCGCTGCTTTGCTGCTTCACCTGCTTTACGGCAGCGGCTACGATTTTCTCCTCAGCATTGATTGGTGCAGACGATGCAGCAGGAGTGTTATCAGCCGCAGTATTAGAAGCAGTATTGGCAGCGCTTACCGGGGTGGTGTTTTCGGTAGGTTGGAGGCTTTGAGTACTTTGAGTGTTTCCTGTGTTCGATGTACTACTGCCTGTGCCTTGGGTGTTTTGGGTGTTTCCTGCGTTCGATGTACTACTGCCTGCACTTTGGGTGTTTTGAGTGTTTCC
>JBNMJJ010000277.1:0-3778 GCA_050873745.1 Lachnospiraceae bacterium
GAAAAAAATTGCGTGAATTGCCCAAAATTTTTCTGATTTTTGGGCAGAATCGATGTATTTTTTTCTCTATGGACAATGCCACAACATTGTAGTAGAAAAAGGGGCAGAAAGGGACAAGTTTTTAGCTTGTTTTCGGCATAGGAGAAGAAAAATATTGTATATGCCCAACTAATTCGTAATGAAAGCCAAAGGGCATCCGATACCGGCGTGAGAAGGAATTCAGAGGCTTATGCGAAGCATATGTCGGGCTCACTCCCGGGAAATGCCCCCAAACAGGTATCTTCTGTACTAACTTGAAATGTCCTCAGGCGGCATTATGGGGAATTATCGGATATTACCGCTAAACCCCGCAGGGGAATAAACAGCAAGGATTTATGGCCTAATCACAAGACAGGAAGGAGGAGGCTGATGGAAAGACATGGCGGAGACATTTACCGCAATCGAGTAAGACTGGACTTTTCCGTAAATATCAATCCTTTGGGCATACCGGGGGGAGTGAAGAGGAGCTTGCAGGAGGCGGTTGAGGACTGCAGCGCATATCCCGACATTCATGCAAAGGAGCTGAAACAGGCTGTGGCTATGGGACTAAAAGTGCCCTGGGAATATCTGATTATGGGAAACGGAGCTTCAGAGCTTTTGATGGCTGTGATTCATGGACTAAAGCCAGGGAAAACAGTAATTCCTGTTCCTTCTTTTTATGGCTATGAATATGCCGCAGAAGCAGGAGGGGGAGAAGTAATTTATTACGAAATGAAAAAGGAGGACGACTTCCAGCCAGGAGACGGCCTGTACCAAATGCTGACTGAGGATGTGGACCTGCTGTTTTTGGGAAATCCTAATAATCCTACGGGAAAATTGCCGAATCCGGAGTTTTTGGAAAGGTTGTTAGAGCATGGAGAAAAACGAAACATCAAAATATTGGTGGATGAATCCTTTGTGGAGTTTTGCGAAGAGGGGCATTCTCTTATATCCCGGCTGGAGAGGTACAAAGGTCTGCTGCTTCTTCGCAGTTTTACCAAAAGCTTTGCCATTCCCGGAGTGCGGCTGGGGTATCTGCTCTGCAGCCACAGGGAAACGAGGGAAAGAATCGCAAGGCAGCTTCCAGAGTGGAATCTTTCTGTTTTTGCCCAGAAAGCGGGAGTGGCCTGTATCAGAGAAGAGGGTTTTTTAGAGGAGACAAAAAAACTTCTGGAAAGGGAACGAAGGTTTTTAATTAAGGGGCTGAAAGAGCGGGGATTTCAGGTAGTGGAAGGAGAGGCTGATTTTCTTCTTTTTTACAGTGAAAGGGAGCTGTATGAGACTTTATTGGAAAAAGGAATATTAATCAGGGACTGCCAAAATTTCCGGGGGCTGTCCAAAGGCTATTACAGGATTGCAGTGAAAACCAGAGAGGAAAATAAGGAGCTGCTGGCAGAACTGGCGTGAGAAGAAGTTCAGAGGCTTATGCGAAGCATATGCCGGCCTCACACCGGAGAATGACCAAAAGTGGGCATTCTCCATACCAATTAGAAATGACGAATACCAGTATCATGGGAGGTTAGAATGAAAGAGATTGAACGATTACTGCCGAGAGAAATTGAAAAGAGGAGTTTTGAAATAATCGCAGAGGAGTTGGAGGAGAGAGGGATAGTTCTTTCCGGCGAGGAGGAGATGGTTACCAAAAGGGTGATTCATACCAGTGCGGATTTTGACTATGCCAGAACTCTCGTCTATTCTCCAAATGCAGTACAGGTTGCCAGAGAGCTTCTTAAGCAGGGTGCGGATATTGTTACAGATACTAACATGGCTTTGGCGGGAGTCAACAAGAAGGTTTTGGAGAAGCTGGGAGGAAGAGCACATTGCTTTATGGCGGATGAAGAGGTGGCGAGGCTGGCTGTAGAGAGGGGAACGACCCGGGCGGCAATCAGCATGGAGAAGGCGGCAAAAATAGAAAAGCCGGTTATTTTTGCCATTGGAAATGCTCCCACTGCCTTGATTAGTTTGTATGAAATGCTTCAAAAGGGAGACTGGCGGCCGGACTTTATTATTGGCGTTCCGGTAGGCTTTGTGAATGTGGAGGCGGCTAAGGAGTTGATTCTGGAAACGGAGGTTCCTCATATTATCAATCGGGGACGCAAGGGAGGAAGCAACGTAGCGGCAGCGATTTGTAATGCGCTGTTATATGGAGTAGTGTGAAGAGAACTTCTAAGGCTCACAGCAGAGGCTAAATCATGCCCAAAGGGCATGCGTCAAGAAGTTCAGAGGCTTATGCGGAGCATATGCCGGGCTCACGTCCGAAGAATGCCTGAAAAACGGCATTCTTCATCGGGATTGGAGATGCCGCTTTAGCAGCATCATGGAGGATAATATGCGTCATGGATTTACCACCGGAAGCTGTGCGGCGGCAGCAGCTAAGGCAGCCGCCTATATGCTGCTGACGGGAAAGAAAAAGATGGAAATTACCATAGAGACGCCCAAGGGAATCCCCTACCGGGCAGCCATAAAGGAGATTCAGAGGGCCGAAAGGGAAGTAAGCTGCGCCGTAATCAAGGACGGGGGAGACGACCCGGATATTACCACAGGAGCCTTGATATTTGCCAAAGTTACTTTCAACGCAACTTCAACAACGAATACGGTAACGCTGACAGAAGAAAGAGAAGGAAGGATAATTAATGACAAAGGCCCGGGGGAAGAAATAGAAGGAAAGATAACCAACGACGAAGGCCAAGGAGAAGAAAGAGAAGGACAGATAATCATCGACGGAGGCCCGGGAGTAGGAAGGGTGACCAGGCCGGGACTGGACCAGCCCGTGGGCCAGGCAGCCATCAACCGGGTGCCCCGGCAGATGATTGAAAAGGAGGTTCGTGAGATATGTGAGCTTACCGATTATAAGGGAAGTCTCAGGGTGGAAATTTCGGTGCCCGAAGGGGAAAAACTGGCGGAGCATACCTTTAATCCCCGTTTGGGCATTCAGGGAGGAATCTCCATTTTAGGAACCACCGGAATTGTGGAGCCCATGAGCAATCAGGCGATTCTGGATACCATCAGGGTAGAGTTGAACCAGAAGAAGGCAGAGGGGTTTTCATGGGTGGCGGTTACCCCGGGAAACTATGGCCTGGATTTTATGAAGAAAGCCTACCACTATGATTTGGATAAAAGCGTAAAATGCAGCAATTTTATCGGACAGACCATCGATATGGCAGTGGAGCTGGGCTTTACAAAAATGCTGCTGACGGGACATATCGGAAAATTGATTAAAGTAGCCGGAGGCATAATGAATACCCATTCCCGGGAGGGGGACTGCCGCATGGAACTGTTGGCAGCTATTTCTCTGAAAAACGGGGTAGATGGAGACAGAGTATGCCGGATTTTGGATTGTGCCACTACGGAGGCAGCTATAGCTATTCTGCAGGAAACGGGTATGCAGGAGGCGGTGATGGAGGCGGCTATGGAACGAATCTGTTTTTATTTGAACAAACGGGCTGGAGGAAAGATGCAGATAGACTGTATCATGTACTCTAATGAATATGGAGAGCTGGCAAAAAGTAAGGAGGCGGCAGAATGGTTTATTTTGTAGGTGCAGGGACAGGAGCAGTGGATTTAATTACGGTCAGAGGAAGAGGACTGTTGGAAAAAGCGGATGTGATTATTTATGCAGGCTCGCTGGTGAATCCGGATTTACTGGATTTTGCCAAAAAAGACGCCCAAATACATAACAGCGCAAAACTGACCCTGGACCAGGTGATTTCGCTTATGATGAAGGCAGAGGAGGAAGGAAAGCTGACGGTCAGGCTCCATA
>JBNMJJ010000278.1:0-3778 GCA_050873745.1 Lachnospiraceae bacterium
ATATAATATAATGCTATATACAACCAATTTCAGTTATATTCCATAACAATATAATATGCTTACTGGGATAGCCGGAGGACGTGCTTCCACCTGTTTCGAGCCTGTTCGGAAGGAGGTGGTGCTTATGTATGTGACTTGGAGTGAGTTAATCGCCTTTGTTGCCATGCTTACAGGCATCATAGCCTTAATTGTAACAATACATAAAAAGTAGCCGTCCGACTCCCTAGTAAAGTTTTGGACGACTACTTTCGTAGTTACACTATTTTGCCGGGACAGGTGAGATACGGTCACCTTCCGACTATCCTGTTAAGCATATTATAACCGACTCGCTCTAATTTTACAACCAAAATTTAAAGCTGCCGCTGTGCCCCTGCCGTCAGCAGGAACCGCTTTCATAATTGCTGATAAAAACAGTCTTCCTTACAGCAATATATTCCCCAGCCCCTGGCAGGCTAAAAACAGCACAAACGCCGTGGGAACAGGAGCCAGCCTGGCATTTATGGTGCATTCCATCCTGTCCACCATGGAAGCAAACAGCCAGCCAAGGAGAGCATATTCTACTCCGCCCACAAGGGCCAGCTTAAGGGCCTCATAGCCAATGGTCACGCCCCCTGCTACAGGAAGAATTCCCAAAATAATTCCTCCCAATACAGCATTTACCAGAATATTCCCTTTCTCCCTGCTGCCCAGATAATAATTAAGCAGTAAGGCAATCAGGCAGATTCCTGCCAGATTGGGTATGGAAGAAAGCTCTATCAGAATTGCTCCCGGCAAGAAGGTTTTTGCCGTAAACATCAGTAAAACGGTCACTCCCACTACCAAGGCCAGAAAACTGTTTTCGTTTAATCCTTTTATTTTTTCATCCATATTTCTCTCAACCTCCCCATTCTGTAGCGCCGGAAGAAATATCTGCTCCGGTAACGAAGGCCACCGCCGAATTTACTCCTTTGACTACGGCTTTAGAGGATACGGTGGCGCCGGTATGGGCATCCACGGTACTGCCTACCTCAGCCTCTCCTGTTGTACCGAGAAACTGTACCAAAAAGTCTACGTCTGTACGCACATTTGCTCCCAGTCCATAGGTCTCTTCCAGGTCACGAACCGTAAGTCCCATTACCTCTCCCTGGTTGTTTACTCCCACTAAAAGCTCCACTTTACCCACATAGCCATCCGTAGAGGTTCGGATAACGTATCCGTTTTCTCCCTTATAGATAGCCTTAATTGCCTCGTCTTCTCCCGTATACTCTTCTTCCGTAAAAGAGGTTGAACCGGGTAAAAGATAAGGAAGGAGAAGATTTAGCTGCTCATCTGCATTGGCATAGAGCGTCCCGGTAAGGCCCAGCCTTGCCAGGTACAATACAGCAGCGGCAAGAAAAATCACTGCAAGAGAAATCAAACCTGTTTTCTTTTTCATCTGGCACCTCCTTCTTTTGTTCCGAAACGACGGGGTGCGGTATAGTAATCAATAGCCCATACAAAAGCATTCATGATTAAGATGGCATAGGTCACTCCTTCCGGGAACAGACCATAATAGCGGAAAATCATCGTCAGAATGCCGCAGCCGATGCCATAAATAATCTGTCCCGCTGAGGTCACCGGTGAAGACGCATAATCCGTAGCCATAAAAAACGCTCCCAGCACTACACCGCCGCCTAAAAGACTGTAAAGCATCCAGCTTACCGGATTCTCTCCCTTGGAAAAAAGGCAGGCCACTGCTGCCACCGTTCCCAGATAAGCCAGCGGAATCCGTGGGGAAATCACCCCTCTTATTATCAGGTAAAGGCCTCCCAGGAGCAGAGCCAGAGTACATACCTCCCCGATACAGCCGCCAATATTTCCTAAAAACATATCCATAAGGCTGTTCCCCGGAAGTGCCGGCATCTGCATATGGTGCAAAGGAGTTGCCCCGGTTACTCCATCCACAGAAAAGCGGGTCAGATAAACAGGCCAGAACAGCATCAAAAAGGCCCTTGCCGCCAACGCTGGGTTAAAAATATTCTTTCCAATACCACCGCAGAAGCCCTTTACTACTATGATGGCAAAAACACTTCCCACCGCTGCCAGCCAGTAGGGTACTGCTGCAGGCAGGGTCAGAGCCAGTAAAAGTCCGGTAACCACACAGGATAAATCCGGCAGGCTGTTTCGGTGATAGATAAATTTACCGCATAAAAATTCGGCTGCCAAAGCTGCCGCCACACTGACCAGGGTTACTCCCAAAGCCCGAAGACCAAAGTAGTATACGCCCATAACCAGGGCAGGCAATAAAGCGATAATCACATCCAGCATAATGTTGCTGGTCTTTATTTTGCTCCGAACGTGAGGAGCAGAAGTAACTGCATATTTCATTTACTTTTCCTCCCTCAATATTCGTTTTGACTTCTTAAAGGTTGCCGTCAAAGGCAGTTTGCCCGGACACGCATAAGAGCAGCATCCGCATTCAATACAATCTGAAAGATAATAATGCTCAAGCCCCTTACGATTCATCCTCTGAGCCTGCTCAAACAGGTGCAGCGGCTGCAGCTTCATCGGGCAGACCGTCAGGCACTTTCCGCAGCGGATGCAGGCATAATCTTCTTCCTCTGTTCTTTCTCCGTCCACCAGACCAAGGATTGCATTGGTTCCCTTAATCACGGATACGGACAAATCATCCTGAGCATAGCCCATCATGGGGCCGCCTGTAATCACTTTTATGGTATTCTCCTTAAGGCCGCCTGCTGCCTTAAGCATATCCTCATAGGAAGTTCCGATTCTGGCATAGTAGTTTGCCGGATTCTTCACTCCTTCTCCGGTAACCGTCAGGATTCTTTCGGTAACCGCCTGGCCCTGCATCACTGCCTTATAGGTGGCCGCAAAGGTCCCCACATTAAACACCACGCAGCCTACCGATGCAGGTAGCTGTCCCGGGGGAATCTCCCTTCCGGAAACGGCCTGTACCAACTGTTTTTCCGCTCCCTGGGGAAAACGGGTAGGCAGAACCCTTAAGGAAATTCCCGGCTCCTTTTCCAAAACCTTTCGCAAGCCTTCAATGGTTTCTTGTTTATTCTCTTCTATGGCTAAAACCATCTGCTCAGGCTTCAATACCTGACCGATAATCTTCATACCCTCCAAAACCTGTTCAGGCCAGGTTTTTAACAGAAGGTCGTCGGCCGTAATATAGGGCTCACATTCACATCCGTTGGCAATCAGAATGTCCACCTTGTTCATGGAAGTGGCTGCCTTTACATTGGTGGAGAAGGTCGCCCCTCCCATACCTACAATTCCTGCCTCCCGGATAATGGAAATAATTTCATCATTGGAAAGCCCGCTATAGTCCTCATAAGCCGTCATGGCAGTGTCCGGTGTATCCTGAAAATCATTTTCAATCACCACTGCCATAATCTTCTCACCGGAAGGATGCCTCCTGGGTTCTACGGCAACTACCCTACCGGAAACGGAAGCATGGACAGGCACACAAAGTCCCTCTCCGTCTCCCACCTTTTGTCCTTTTTTTACTGTGTCTCCTACCTTTACTAAAGGGGTACAGGGTACTCCGATGTGCTGTGACATGGAAATACTCACCTGCTTTGGAGACATATTTGTCACCAGAGGCGCTCCCGCAGACAGCTCTTTTTTATCTGCCGGATGAATACCTCCAAAAAATAAATGTTTCATCCATTCCTCCATTTATCTTTTTCTTTTCTCATGTTCGAATTAATTCCTGAAAACCAGGGCTGTAAATCCGGTTTCCTTCCTTGTCCACCCACATGGCCGAAACACCGTATTTTTTTACCAGAGCCTC
>JBNMJJ010000279.1:0-3772 GCA_050873745.1 Lachnospiraceae bacterium
AGTAGGCAAGATTAACGTAGACCAGGAGCCTGACCTGGCAGCGAAGTTTCAGGTAATGAGTATTCCTACCCTGGTATTAATGAAGGAAGGAAAAGAGGCTAAGCGCTCCCTGGGTGCCATTCCCAAGAAGGAAGTAATCAAGTTCTGCAAATAGTGACTTTTTGCTATATGAAGCAATTTTTTCAGCAAAATTAAAGATAAGAGTAAAAGTAAATTTGAATATTTGATAAAAAAATAACAAAAGTGTATTCCCCATCTAAGGCTACCATTGTATATTATATATATATTTATGGTGGTATAGATGGGGAATTTTGTCTGGTAGTAATAAAGAAAACATTTACAGAAGAAATGAATAGTGAAAAAGTGCTATTTTAAGGGGCTGAACGTTATAAAAAAATTGACAAATTGCGTCAAACTCTGATATAGTAAAGAAACAATAGTAACAATTACCATTTTTCACATTTTGTCAATCAAAGCGTAATAGGACAGTTTTAGTTCATTCAGGGGAGTTGTGCGAAGATGGCAAAATATGGGGACGATGCGGAAAGGAGGAGTGGCCTGCTATAGAAGGTGACAGGTAAATAATTTTATTAGTGTTGGGAGGTATAGTATGCAAAAGAAAAAGGTACTTATTGTAATACCGATAGTCCTGGCTGCGGTAATTATCGTGTATGCGGCAATTATGCTGAGTGGCCGGGCCATTACTGCCGATAATCTGGATGAACAGTTTGTGCAGGTTATTGAGAACAACGGTTGTCTCCAATGCCATGCAGCTAATCCGGAGCCCTTCTGGTATCAGAAGATGCCCCTGGTATCTGGTCTTTTCGAGAAGGATATGACCAATGGTTACCGTTCAGTGAATCTTGAATACGTTGTCGAACAGGTGAAAGGTGATGGGGAAATCACTTTGGCAGATGTAGCAAAACTGGAACAGACTACATTGAATAATGATATGCCGGTTATTCAGTATTCCATTGTACACTGGGGCTCCAGCCTGAATTCTAAGGAGCAGCAGATTATCAAAGACTGGGTGGCTGAGAAGAGAACAGAATATGTCGTTGGTCTGGCAGAGGAAATGGGCATGGAACTGGATGATGCGACCATTGCTCAGGCAATCAGTGAGCCTATACAGGTTCTTCCTGATGCATCCAATTTTAATATCAGTAAGGAAAAAGCGGATTTGGGATTAAGTCTGTACCATGATACCAGATTATCTGCAGACGGAACCGTTTCCTGTGCATCTTGTCATCCTCTGGATAACTCCGGTGTGGATGGAGGAAGAACTTCTCAGGGCATTGGAAGCCAGATGGGTGGAATTAATGCTCCTACTGTATATAATGCAGTATTTAATATCCAGCAGTTTTGGAATGGCCGTGCTGGAACGCTGGCAGAACAGGCTGCAGGGCCTCCGTTGAATCCGGTGGAAATGGGGCATGAAAGTTTTGATGATATTGCAGCATTACTGGCTGCAGATGATGCTATGGTAGCTGAGTTTGAAAAAGTTTATGGTGACGAAGGAATCAGCGAGGCGACCATCACGGATGCAATCGCAGAATTTGAGCGTCAGTTGATTACTGTCAACAGTCCTTTTGACCAGTATCTTTTAGGTGACGAAAGCGCACTTACCGCTGAAGAAATTAAGGGCTATGAGGAGTTTAAGAAGAATTATTGTGCATCCTGTCATGTCGGTGTAAGTATGGGTGGACAAAGCTTTGAAAAACTTGGAACCGTTGTAGATGCGGCTGTTTACTTTGAAGAACGCGGTACGGAAATCAATGCTGACGACCAGGGACTTTACGGTTTTACTGGAAATGAGGAAGACATGTATAAGTTTAAGGTTCCTAATCTGCGTAATATTGCACTTACTGCACCGTATATGCACGATGGAACCCATTTGACCTTGGAAGAAGCGGTTCGTACAATGTTCCGTTTCAATACGGCTAACCCTAAGCCCAGTGATGAGACGGTAAATAATATTGTAGCATTCCTGAATACACTGACTGGTGAGAATGAATACATGGATTATGCTAACGTTCCCAGTAATAAATAAGGCAGATAGGCAGTATATAGTACAATAGAAGCAGAGGTATATAATTGCATTTAAAACCCGCCCGGCACTTTTGTGTCGGGCGGAAATTGGAGCCAAAAAGCAATATGAAAAAAGAATATATAAAAAACAATCTATATGGTTTCCTTGCTTCTGTCCGCTTGGCAATCATTCTTCTCGTTATTATTGCCGTCCTTTGTGTATTGTGTACTCTGATTCCTCAGAATCAGTCACAGACAGCGTATATACAGCAATATGGCAGGGGAATAGCAGGAATAATCGTTTTGCTGGGGCTGGACCATGTTTTAACTTCTGTTTGGATGTATATCAGCGGTGTTCTTTTTGGAATCAATCTGACTCTTTGCACAATCAGTCGTTTCCGGTGGGCACTCGCCTGTTCAAAGAGAAAGTCAGGGATAGATATGTGGGGCTCGCCTCTGCTTCATGTGGGGTTATGTCTTATTCTTGTGGGAGCAGGATTAAGTATTCTTTTTGGCTGGCAGCTATATTACGAAATTCCTGTGGGAGAGACAGCGAACATTACGAGTGGGAGCGGTACCTTTGGATTAAGAGCAGATAAGTTTGAGATTGAGTATTATGAAGATGGAATCAGTCCCCGGCAATACAGAAGCAATGTAACGATTCAGGACAAAGATGGAACCTCTATTCCCATGCAGGTAGAAGTAAATAAACCAATTAAATATGATGGTGTATCCATTCTTCAACAGGATTATGGCTGGGAAGTAAAAGTAACCGTAAGCACTGCACAGAGCAGTAAAGAGATGAAAATAAAAGGAGAGGAATGGATTCTTTTATCGGGTCAAGGAGAAGAGGCTATTTCTTTAGGTATTGCTTTTTATCCCGATTATTCCGAAGAAGGTGGAGTTGCCGAACTTAGAAGTTATCAGGATAATAATCCTTATATTATATGGGTGCTCAGTAAAGGGGGTACGCCTATAGATATGAATAGCGTAGTTTTGGGCAAGAGTGATGTTATTCAGGAGCCTTTAACTATTTCTTTCGACAGCTACCGCTACTATACAGGATTACAGGTGAAATATGACCCGGGAATTCCGATCATCTTTGGCGGCTTTTTCCTGTTTTGCCTGGGCCTTTTTATAAAATATGCTTTTACGAAAAAAGCGGAGCAAGGAAAGGAGAATATGTATGATAACAATTAAAGAAAATCTTGATTATCTGGTATTCCTGCTTTCTATAGCGGCAATGGCCTGTATGTGTCTGCAGGTTTGGCTTAAACTTAAATGGCTGCCGAAAGCAAGTCTTGTATTGACCAGTGTTGCTGCCGTTATTATGCTGGTGTCGATAGGGATGCGTATGAGGGAAACCGGAAGTCTTCCGGTCAACAGCGTATATGAGTTCATCCTTTTTTTCAGTCTGGTCATGCTGGTCTTTTCAGTGTTTTGTATCGCCAGGCTTAAGGTTTACGGACTGGCTGTATTCACTCTGATGGTAACCATGATTTTGCTTGGAATAAGCTTTAATCTATCTGACAGCATAACTCCTTTAATGCCGGCGCTGCAGAGCAGATGGAGAGTGGCGCATGTCCTGACGGCTATTGTATCTTACAGTGCTTTTGCAATAGCATTTGGCTTAGGATTGTGCTACCTGATTACTATTCCCGGGAAAGCGTCTTTTGGACTATCATCGGAGAAGATTGAACGGGGAAACTTTCTGGAAAAGCTGATGTTTAACTCGGTTGTGGTA
>JBNMJJ010000280.1:0-3758 GCA_050873745.1 Lachnospiraceae bacterium
GCACAGGACAGGCTAAGAGCGGTATGTCCCTAAGATAAACGAAAAAAGAACAGAGGAGAATCCTCTGCAAAAAAGGAGAACATTATGGCTAAAGTAATCGTTATGAATCACCCCCTGATTCAGCACAAAATCGGATATATCAGGAAAACAGATACGGGCACCATGGATTTTCGGAACACCATTTCGGAAATTGCCGCTCTGATATGCTATGAAGCAACCCGGGAACTGCCCCTGGAGGATGTGGAGATTGAAACCCCTATCTGCCGGGCCACGGTAAAACAGCTCAAGGGTAAAAAAATGGCTATTGTCCCCATTTTAAGGGCCGGACTGGGCATGGTGGACGGTGTATTAAATCTCATTCCAGCGGCCAAGGTGGGGCATATCGGACTGTACAGAGACCCGGACACTTTGCAGCCTGTGGAATATTACTGCAAGCTGCCCGCCGACTGTGCGGACAGAGAGGTGTTTGTGGTAGACCCCATGCTGGCTACCGGCGGTTCCTCCGTAGCGGCTATCCAGATGTTAAAGGACAGGGGCTGCAAGAAGATTCATTTCATGTGCATTATTGCCGCTCCGGAAGGGGTTAAGGCTATGGAAGAGGCGCACCCGGATGTGGATATGTATATTGGGGCGTTGGATGAAAAGCTGAACGACCACGGCTATATCGTTCCCGGACTGGGAGATGCGGGAGACCGTATTTTTGGTACAAAATAGTGTGAAGAGAACTTCTAGAGGCTCATGCCAGAGGGCATTTCGCCAATAAGTTCTAGCTTCACACCGAAGAATGCCCGAAAAACGAGCATTCTTCATCGGGATTTGAGATGCTGTGAAGCAGCATCATGGAGGATAGGATGAAGCGAAAAGATTACATTAGTTGGGATGAATACTTTATGGGAGTGTCCCTGCTTTCGGGGATGCGCTCCAAGGACCCTAACACGCAGGTGGGGGCCTGTATCGTCAGTGAGGATAATAAGATTCTTTCCATGGGCTATAACGGCTTTCCTCTGGGCTGTTCGGATGAGGAATTTCCCTGGGAGAGGGAAGGGGATATGGAAGAGGCCAAATATGCCTATGTCACCCACAGCGAGCTGAATGCTATCCTGAACTATCGGGGAGGAAGCCTGCAGGGAGCCAAGCTCTATGTTTCCCTTTTTCCCTGTAATGAATGTGCCAAAGCCATTATTCAAAGCGGAATTAAGACCGTCATTTATGACGATGACAAATACGCAGACACTCCGGCCAGCAGGGTGTCCAGAAGGATGTTCGATGCAGCGGGAGTAGAGTATCGCAAATATGAACGTACGGGACGTGTAGTAAAAATGGAATTGTAAAGGACGAGAGAGGATTTTTCATGAGAAAAAGAATAAGATACCGACGGAAGCTGAGTCTGTTTATGGCTGTCACACTCTTTTTCGCTGCGCTTCCTATAAGTCATGTCTATGCTACTACCACGAAAGAAAAGCTGCAGCAGGCGGAACAGGAGAATAAGGAAACCAAGTCCCAGCTAAACCAGACGAAGGAGAATCTGGAAGATTTAAAGGAAGTAAAAGGAACTCTGGAAGAGGAACTGGATGATTTAAATACCAAACTTACCCAGGTGAGCCACAATCTCAATGATTTGGAGCAGCAGATTGCAGACAAAGAAGAGGAGATTGTCCTCACTACAGCCAATCTGGAGAAGGCCCGCCAGACGGAAACGGAGCAGTATGAAAGCATGAAAACCCGTATCCAGTTTATGTACGAGCGGGGAGACTACGCTTTGCTGGAAGCCTTATTTGCCTCCGGCTCTTTCAGTGAGGCCCTGAATAAAGCGGATTATATTGAGCAGATTACGGCTTATGACCGGAGGAAGCTGGAAGAATTTGAGGCTATACGAATCCAGATTGAAGAGGATGAGGCGAAGCTGCAGAAGGAAAAGGCCGAACTGGACTCCCTGCGGGAAGAGGTGGCGGCGGAAAAGAAGCTGGTCAATACCTATGTACAGCAGACGGCTTCCAGTATTTCCACCTATTCCGGACAAATATCCAGCGCAGAACAAAGGGTACAGGAGCAGGAAGCCAAGATTAAGGAGCAGGAAGCGAACATCAGCTATCTGAAGAAGAAGCTGGCGGAAGAACAGGCCATGTCCAAACTGGCGGCACAGTCCAGTTGGCGGGATATTTCCGAGGTGACCTTTGAAGAAGGAGACCGCTACCTTCTGGCTAACTTAATCTATTGTGAAGCGGGAGGAGAGCCCTATGCAGGACAACTGGCGGTGGGCGCAGTGGTGGTCAACCGGGTGCTCAGCAGCGTCTATCCCAACAGCGTAGTGGAGGTCATCTATCAGAAGTCCCAGTTTACTCCGGCGGGCAGTGGCAGACTGGCGTTGGCGCTGGCAGAGAACAGGGCTACTGAGGCATGTTACCGGGCGGCGGATGAAGCCATGGCAGGACAGACCAACGTGGGAAACTGCGTCTATTTCAGAACTCCTATACCGGGTCTTACCGGAATTTCCATAGGAAATCATATTTTTTATTAAATTCAGAGCAAAAACAGCTAAAAATGTTGTGGGGCAAGTTGACTTGCCGGGATTACATTTTTAGCTGTTTTTTTTAGGGAAATATCGTAAAAAGTCCTGCCTGAGACTACCATATTTCCCCAAAAATCAGGCATCTTCGTCAGACTTTTCACAGACTTTTTTCTTTACACTTTTCAGAAAAATGGTATAATAATTAATAGTACAAAAAGAAAGGAAGTAGCATGTGAAAAAAAATAATAACGGTGTGTTCAGGTTATTAGCGCTCTTTAATCAGTTTACCATTCACATGTTGGTTCCCATTTTTTTATGTTCCTTTTTCGGATACTGGCTGGACCAGAAGCTGCAGACCAGTTTCCTTTTTATTGTTTTCTTTTTCATAGGAGCGCTGGCAGGAGGACGCAATATCTTTTTGCTGGCAAGGAAAGCGTACGACAGTGACTCTACCAGACCTTCAGAAAGCTATGCTGCCAATCAAAAGAAGAAGAAAAAGAAGAATAGGTAAAAGAAGGAGAGGAAACATGAAAAAGATTTTTGCTGCTAACGAAACATTAACTGAGATGATTTTGGGTATTCTTCTATTTGGAGGGATAATCTGGCTGACCGGAATAGGATTCGTATCCCGGAAACTGCTTTTTAGCAGCGGACTCTGGCTGGGAATTGTGATTGCCTGCCTGGCCGGATGGCATATGGCCAGAACTTTGGACAGAGGAATGGAGCTGGGAACAGCAGCTACCAAATATATTGTGTCTCAGAACATGCTTCGTTACCTGGGAATTGTGGCTGCCTACGGTGTTATCTGTGTAACTGAAACGGGAGACCCCGTTGCGGCGTTTATCGGCATCATGGGTCTTAAAGCAGGAGCCTATCTTCAGCCGCTTATTCACAGGAGAATGACTAAAGAAAAAAGGAGGTGAAACTTATGGGACGAAACATTTTGTTATCTGCCAGTGGGGACATTGATTTCATGATTCATGGGATTTTTTCCTATGACTTCTTTGGACACACAGTGTGGATAACAACTACTCACGTCTGTGTGCTGATTGTTCTGCTGGTCTTAATGGGCTTTTCCATTGCAGCAGGATGCGCCATGAAGCGTGCTGCCCAGGTTCCGACCGGTTTTCAGAATCTGGTGGAAATGGTTGTGGAAATGCTGGATAAAATGGTGGGAAGCACAATGGGGAAAAATGCTCCGGGTTTTCTTAACTATATCGGAACCATTTTTGTCTTCATTCTTATCAGC
>JBNMJJ010000281.1:0-3733 GCA_050873745.1 Lachnospiraceae bacterium
AATTGCCCAAAGGAATTACGAGCGCTGATAACCTTGGAGATTATGTCTTTTACGGAAGAACGCAGCTTAAGGAAGTAACCATGCCTGATAATCTGGGATATACCGAAAAGGCCGAACTTAAGGAGAATCTCTTTTTAAACTGTACAGGCCTGTCCTTTGTGGAGTTCCCGGACACCAGCAGATACACTACCTTCCCGGAAAAGATGTTTGCAACCGTAAATAATCCCGATTTTTATGTAAAGGGGCCCAAATTAGACGGCGGCAATCAGCCCGCAGGCCCCAGGCAATCTACCTGGAAGTCCAAAATGGCGGGAGATGCTTTTATCCCTTATGTGTTTGAGGAAAATGGACAGAAATATTATGAAGTCAGCAACGGAACGTATCTGCTTCTGATTGACCAGAGTGGAAAACTCCTTTCCTGTAACTTTGCAGGCAGTCCTCAGGATACGGATTTAATTATTCCTGGCCAGGTAGGAAATATTCAGGTCAGCGAAATTGCAGACGGTTGCTTCTCACCAGAATTTCTTGGATATATACAGACCCTTACCATTAATGACGGAGGGGCATTGAAGAGCATTGGTAACAGTGTCTTTGCAGGTGCAACCAAGATGACCAAGGTGGACATTGGCGATTCAGTGGAGAGCATTGGCGATTCTGCTTTTGAGAACTGTACCAGCCTTGCTGAAGCAATTATTGGCGGAGGCGTAAATAAGATTGGAGCGAAGGCATTTAAGGGATGTATCAAACTGGAGAAAATCAGCTTTGAAACTCCTTTAGGCGGTGCAGCAAGTTTCCCCAAGGAGAATATCGGAAGTGAAGCTCTGGCTACAGGAAGCAACAAGCTGGAGTTAATGGGTACTCTTGAGCCGGGATATGGTCCTTTTGAATATGCTATGGACCCTTCTACCTATGTAAATCAGGGACAGGGTATCCGTGTTCTGTATAAGACACCGGCTCCTACCAACCTGTCTGCAATTTTGGATAATCGAAACGGACTGGTTACTCTGGTAGACTATCCTCAGTATGGTGATTTGTCTGACCAAATCAGGGGAGATTATGAAGCAGGCAATCAGATGACGCCTGCAGATGAAGCGTTGGTAAATGCGGCACTTAATCTGGACATCCCGGCAGGCATTGAGTCGATTGACGTTAAGGGATATTTGAATAATGAGCCTTTTGAAGGCGGTACAGGAGAATCCAACAGCTTTAATAAAACGGCCTACTTTACCGGTCAACGTTTTGACAACTATGCTGAATACGGCTTATTTGCGGGATATACAGAAGATAGTACAGTAGACCCGGCTAAAAAGAATGAAACGAAGGAAATTGGCAACGACCGTATCAAGAGCGTTACCATGCACACGGTGAAATATTTACCCAACTCAGATACACCGATTTCAGGAGATGTTTTGTCTGAAAACGGTTTATCCGGCGGCGCATTCTATAGCTGTGAGAATCTGGAAACGGTAAATCTGGGAAGTGCAATGGAGAATGTAGGCTCCCTGCCTTTCCTGGGCGCTTACAATCTGGGAAGTGTTGCTTCCGAGAGCCCGAAATATGTGTGCAACAACAAGATTTTATATGAAAACCTGGAGGATGGTTCCAAGAAAATTGTAGAGGTTCTTGGTTCCCGGGGCAATGCTAATGACCGTCATATTACGGCGGAAAGTGACCCTGACCTTACCAGTGTATCCTCTATGGCGGTGGGAGCAGTTGCTGATGTACCGCAGTTGACCATGTTTGACTTTACCGGAAACAATGTTCTGCGAGAGGTTCCGGACAAGGCTTTCCTGGCCAGCAAGGCGCTGTCAGACGTGATTTTACCCAACAGTATCAGAACCATTGGACTGAAAGCCTTTGCAGAGGACGGCAATATCCGGGTGACTATTCAGGGGCGCGAAGTCAGTCTTGCTACAGATGCTTTTGAGAACACCGAGGATGCTATCGTTTATGCTTATGATGATTCAGCGGCTTACAATACAGCTAAGAAGATTGCCCAGCTCTACAGCAATGTAGATGTGCGTCCTCTGAACGATATATTCCGCGTTCAGTTCTTCGATTATGACGGCATTACCGCCTTAACCGAGGTTCAGTATGTGGAAAGAGGAAAGAATGCCGAACCGCCGGAGACAGACCCGGTAAGAACCGGTTATATCTTCAAGGGATGGAATAAGTCCCATAAGGACATTCAGGCGGATACGGATATTATTGCTCTTTATGATGTTGACCCTGATAATCCTGGCGGGCTGACTCCCGGGGGTAATACACCCGGAGGAAATACCCCAGGCGGCAATACACCCGGGGGCAACAATCCCGGAAATGGCTCTGGGAATAACGGAAACGCAGAGTATGATAAGGATGGAAACCGACTTTATACCCTGACCGTTACCGGCGGTAATGGAAGCGGCAAGTATAAAGCCGGACAGAAGGTAAGCATTCTGGCTACAGGCGGTGCGACCGGCTCCACTTTTGGCTACTGGAGCAGTTCCAATACAGGCGTGATTTTTGATGACGCTACGAAGTCAACCACCAGTTTGGTTATGCCTGCCAGTGATGCTACGGTAATTGCCAACTATGTAGGACAGCACAGACTGGAAGTTAAATACGGAAGCGGAAGCGGAAGCTATCCGGCGGGTACCAAGGTTACTATTTCTGCAGTAGATGCTCCTGCCGGCAAGAAGTTCTATAAATGGACCAGCAATAACAATGGTCTGACCATTGAGAGTTCAACTTCTACAACCACCACCGTTACCATGCCGGCTTCGGATGCTACCGTAGAGGCAACCTATTCTAACACAGGAGTAGGTGCAACAGGCGGAACGGGAGGAACCAGTACCACACAAACGCCGTCTAACAATAAGACCAGCGTTATCATTACTCGTCCGGGAATTTCGGATACGGACCAGGCTTCTGCATATGTGAGCGGTTCTACCGATGGCTTTATTGTTAAGATTACGGAAAGTGCAGAGGCTACAGCAGCAGCTTTGGCAGCTCTGGAAAACGAATATGCGGACATGACTCCCATTAAGTTTGCAGCAATGGACATCAGTCTTTATGATGCGACGGGTACCACCAAGATTACAGATACTACGGGTCTGAAGGTGAACATTACCATGCCCATACCGGATGCGCTGAGAAGCTATGCGGGTAACAACAAAATGGCCGGAGTGGTGAATGGCTCCCTGGACAAGCTGGGAGTGAAGTTTGTTACCATGAATGGCGTGCCCTGTATGACCTTTACGGCAACCCATTTCTCCCCTTATGTTGCTTATGTTGATACAGGCAACCTGACTGCGGGAAATGTTTTAGACACTACGCCGAAGACCGGCGACGGAATCCATCCCAAGTGGTTCTTGAGTATCGGTTTGGCAAGTATATCAATGATTCTTTTCTTGAAGAGAGATCCTAAGTACAAGACCAAATTGTCCTAAGACCACAGGATAGGAAGGAAAGAAGCATGGCAGGAAGAATGAGAAAAATATTAGGCGCACTGCTTCTGGTAACCGCATTTATGGTTACACAGATTCCAGGTTACCAGACCAGTGCAGCCTCTTCTGCCGATTTTCAGGTGGATAACGGAATATTAGTAAAATATGTAGGCACGGCTTCCACCGTGTCTATTCCGTCTGATATAAAGAAAATCGGTGCGGAGGCTTTTGCCGGAAATACAAATATAACATCTGTTTCTGTTGGAAATAATGTTAAGGAAATTGAATATGGAGCATTTCGGGAT
>JBNMJJ010000282.1:0-3714 GCA_050873745.1 Lachnospiraceae bacterium
ATCTTTTACAATACCCATGAAGCGATTGTAGAGGACGCTGTATTTGAACGGGTGCAGGAACTTAGGGCAAACAAACGCCGCCCCACAAAAGCGGAACGGCAAGGCTTGTTTTCCGGCTTGGTGTACTGTGCGGACTGCGGAAGTAAATTACATTTTGCCACCTGTAAAAGTTTCAACGGCTCACAAGACCACTACCGCTGTGCAAAATACAAAAGCAATACGGGAAGCTGTACGGCGCATTTTATCCGTGAAGAAGTGTTGAAGCAAATCGTATGGGGTCGGATATTTGACGTGACCGCGCTTTTCTTTGATGACATTATGGCTTTCCGGGAAATGATGTATCAGCAACGCTCCGTTGAAACAGAAAAGGAAATGAAGCGCAAAAAACGTGAAGTCGGACAGGCGAGGAAGCGGATAGCGGAACTTGACCGTATCTTCAAACGGATTTATGAGGACGACATAAGCGGCGCAATCAGCCATGACAGGTTTTTGAAGCTGTCCGCAGAGTATGAAGCTGAACAGCGGGAATTGGAAGAAAAGGTCAAGTCCGAACAGCAGGAAGTTGATACCTACGAACAGAACAAAAGCGACTTTGACAGCTTTTCCGCGATTATCCGTAAGTATGTGGGGATAAAGGAACTCACGCCCACAATCGTCAATGAATTTATCAAGAAAATCATAGTCCATGCGCCAGAAAAGGTGGACGGGAAACGGGTACAGAAAGTAGATATTGTTTTCAACTTTGTCGGGGAAATCAATTTCCTTTCTGCCACAAAATCAGACAGGCAAGGCGCATAGGAACTCGAAAAGACGGTGTAGCCCTTATAATCGGGGCTATACCGCCTAATCTGAAATTACTTCCCTCTAACCGTAAACATTTGATGAATCGAGTGTTTTAAGGCTTTTTTGCTGCCATTAACGTTCGGCGACAATGATGGGACAGAAAAACTACTAAAAGGATGCGTTCACGCTAATCTTTGCGAAAGCGGCGAAATTCTGACCTGTTAAGAATCTTGCTCACAAAGATAAGTGTGAAGAAAAGAACGGCGGAATCTACCGGCCACATAATCAGATTTTTAAGCGCTCTTGCAGGAAGAATGACAAAAAAAGCTTTTCCAGATAGCATAGCAAGCCAGAGCGTATTCAGGCCACAGTTTACAATCAGTTTAACCAGAAATTCAGCAATAAGAATACGCCAAATTCTAATTGGTTTTTTGTAAAGAATAGAGCCGTAAATGATGCCTGCTAACATGACATTAAAGGTATAGCCGAAAAAGAAAGCACCGCCGTTCGGTTTTAGTATATACTTCAAAATATCAAGCATACCGCCGAAGACAGCGCCGATTGCAGGACCGAAAAGAAATTCTACAATACGGTTTGGAAGGCCTGAAAAACCGATACGGATATAGGGGGTAAGGTAGATGGACGTGGTGTAGTTGAGCACCACTGCCAAGGCCGCCATAAGTCCGCAGAGTACGAGATTCTGAGTAACCTTTAGTTCTTTAAACGAATCACCGTAAAGTTTTTTAAGACCTGTTTTGTTTGTTTGCTCCATAAATTTTTGCATAAAAAGACCTCCTTTATGCAGTGTTCCTAAGACTACATAAGGGAGGATATAATCATCCAAAAATCCAATATGTAGCAGCGGGATGCGAACCTTATACCGCAAGCTATTGCCCGTCTTTGGGCTGCTTTTCGTCCGTATGACAACTCCCTGTTCATACAGCACTTAACGCATAACGTTCTACTCTGCAAGTTTTGTTGATATCCAGGATGCCAAAAGGCTTCTCCTGAATATTGGTTAATAGTAATTTACGAACACAGTATACGCACATATATTTCATTTGTAAAGAAGAAAATGAATATTTAATTGTCAACCAGGCGTTTTTGGTATCTAAAAAAGGCGAAAGAGGGGTAAGAACATTCCGCCTGCTGCCATCAGGTGCGTTCTGTAATTTTTTTCAGCGTCTTCAGACACCGCCTTTTTTCTTTAGATAAAATATGCTATATTTCTCCTAGAAATATGGTAATTTTTAAGGAAGGGAGAGGAGAAATGTTTAAATTATTAAAGAAAAAAATTTATATCTATACTATGGGGTATAAAGACTATCAGGAAGAAATTGAAAAATCTTCCATTGAACTTCAGACCAAGTATTCTCGAACCCATTTCTGGCTTTTTTTGGTGTATACCATATTGGTGATGAGTTACGATTTTTTTGTTTGGGGAGAGTTCTATCCCAAGATTTTATACGGATTTCTACTGGCAGCGGCAAACCTTGTGAACTGGATAATTTTCCGGGCAGAAATTCCACAGAAAAGAAATATGGTGATGAAAGCAAGCAATGTCTTTCTGTTTCTTTTCCTCCAGCTTCTGGAAATTACTTGTCACATATCTGATGGCTATATCTCTCAGATTATTCTCCTCTGTATCGTTATCTCCACAGCCATAATTGGTATGAATCCGCTGCATTATTTCTGGATTATTTTGCTGACCGTGGTTACGGATTTTAGTCTGAAAGTTTTTTATCTGGGGATACACATTAGCGGAATAGGGTACCTTTTTATGGAGAACCTCGCCATTATGATAATTGCCCTGGAAGTTAATTTTCTGCTGTCTGGAATGCGATACCGGCAGTTTATGGAGAAAATGGCTTTAGAGAAGGAAAATGCCACAGATTCTTTAACGGGCCTGTATAACCGCAAATATTTTGAATGGTTTTTTAATCGTTTTTATCTAAATGATAAAATGTGTGCTGTGATTCATCTGGATTTGGATGATTTTAAGCTCTGTAATGATTCCTTCGGGCATCAGGCAGGAGACGAAGTACTGTGCAGAACCGCCGCCATATTGAAAAAGAATTTTCGGGAAACGGACTGTGTATCCCGGGTGGGCGGAGATGAGTTTATGATTTTTATGAATGGTCTGAAAGGTCCCCTTGAGGTAATGGAAAAGGTGGAGGATATTTTGAATCAGTTTCCTATCCTCTATGGGGAGGGAGAAAAACAGGTTGCAGTGAACCTGAGTATCGGTCTGGCCATGTCCCGCCCTGGGGACAATCTTTCCTACGAGGAGATGTATCTCAATGCGGATGCTGCTATGTACAGGGCGAAACGGGCCGGAAAAGGCCGGGCTGTTGTATTTGGGAAGGAGAAAGGCCAGGAAGCCGTCCTGACGCAGCAGACTTCACAGGAGAGGCAGAAAGCGGAATAAATTGTTGTGTTTCACTGCAAATTTTGATAAAGTAATAACAAACAAGGAAAGAACAAAAAGGCAAAGCAGTACCGGGGCTTTTCTTTTGCACATTAAAGAAAAAGGGGGATATGACATGCGCTATTGTTTTGGTGTGGATATTGGGGGAACTACGGTTAAATTAGGTATTTTTCAGGAAGACGGCATGGTAATGGAGAAATGGGAGATTCCCACTTATACACAAAACGAGGGAGCAAGAATCCTTCCCGACATTGCTGCCTCCATTCAGGAGAAGATTGCCGCCCATCATCTGGACGATTCGATTTGCCTGGGCATTGGTGTAGGCGTACCTGCCCCGGTAACCAGTGACGGCGTGGTCAACGGCAGCGCAAATCTGGGCTGGAAATATAAGGAAGTAAGGCAGGAGCTGGAGAACCTTACCGGGATTTCGGTAGTGGCAGGCAATGACGCCAATGTGGCTGCCCTTGGTGAGATGTGGAAGGGAGCAGGCAAGGGGCAGCAGA
>JBNMJJ010000283.1:0-3696 GCA_050873745.1 Lachnospiraceae bacterium
ATGACTGGTTAATTGGTTATTAAAACAAAAGAACTCCTTCGTCAGATGGAAACGATTCCGGGTACGAAGGAGTTTGTTGCATTAATGTTAAGAAAAAAATAATAATAGGGTAAGAAAACCTTTGCTATTGTTTGTTATACTGGATAAGCATATAAGAAATAGATTAAACTATACAACAGTGAAGGGGAAAAGAAGCATGAAAGATTGGAAAAATAAAGAGGTTATCGGCGGTCTGGTGGTGATAATTCTTCTGGGGGCCGTTGCCCTGTTTTTATTGGTCAGAAGAGAGATGAGGGATTCTTCCGCAAAATCAGAGGTGGCCCTGGAGAACACACAGAATGGAGGCAGTCCGCTGGAACAGCCCCAAACGGTAACGGAGACGGAAAACCAGCCCTTAGAGGCAGAACCGAAAACGGAGCCAAATGAGCCTGCACAAAGCAAAGCGGAAGAAAATCTCCTGCAGGTAGAGCCTGCCAAAGCCGGAGAAGCGGTAGCGGAAAAGCAGCAGCTTTACCGGATTCTGGGTGAAGAAAAATACAGGCCCGCAACCATGATTGAGCGCAGGGAAGAGGATGGCCAGTTAAAAGAGCTGTTTGAATACTGGGATGCCTATAAGCTGGAGGCAGTGGATGATTTGGTGCATCTGGAACGGGTTAAAGCGATTTCTGCCCAGCTTGACGGAACCAACAATTTCTATTATTACGGAGGTGTAGATTCCCTGGGACGGCCCAGCGGAAGCGGTCTGGCAGTCTACGGCAACAATACTTATTACTGCGGAGAGTGGAAGGAAGGCTTAAGAAGCGGCGACGGAATGTGGCTTCAGGTAGCCATTTATGAGGAGGATAATGCAGAGTTAAATCTGGGCGTAGTGGAGCATCTTTATAACGGACGATGGAGCAGAGACCTTCCCAACGGACAGGGACAGGAGCATTTCAGCTATGATTACGGTATTTTGAATCAGAAAGGACGAACTATTGCCAATGTTATCGGTGAATTTAAGGATGGATATTATAACGGTGAGATGTATGTGATGACTACCGACAATTCGGGCAGCACAAGCGACTGGAACGGCACCTGCAAAAAAGGGGTCTGGGACATCGTGATGGAGGGCAGCACCACCAAGGGTATATGGCGTTCTACGGAAGAAAATGAGCACAGGGAGTACGCTTATCATTATATTTTTCCGGAAGAAAATGTGAATCAGGGCATTTACGGACTGAAAAAATAAGGGCAGGAGGATGAAGCCATGGAAAAAAGATGTATTGTAACCATTGGAAGAGAGTACGGAAGCGGAGGAAGGGAGATAGGGGAAAAGCTGGCCCAGCGGCTGAGTATTCCCTTTTATGACCGGAATCTTTTGAATATGGCGGCTAAGGAGAGGGGAGTCAGTGAAGACAGCTTTTCCGGTAAGGATGAGCAGCTGGAGCGGCGGTCTTTTTCCTATCAGGCAGAAAATTTAAGTGAAGAGCTTTTTACGCTGCAATCGAAAATTATGGTAGAAAAGGCGAAAAATGAATCCTGTGTTATTGTGGGAAGATGCTCGGATATTGTACTGAAGGATTTTGCCCATGCAGCCCATATTTTTATTTATGCGGACGAAGAGGATAAAATTTCCAGAATCAGGGAGAGGAACGGGCTGGACGAAGTAAAGGCCAGAAAGCTGATGAAGCAGACGGAGAGGATTCGGAATTCCTATTACCAATACTATACCGACTGCGACTGGGGAAGCAGAGAAAATAAGGATTTGCTGATTAACAGCAGCAGAACCGGTATAGAAGGCTCCGTAGAGGTGATTATTTCCTACCTGAAAATAAGGGGATTAATTGATTAGATAAGGCTAAGACGCAGGCAGCTTCTGAAGAAAAAGGAGCTGCTTTTTGCGGCAGAATGAGGGACAGGATGATTGTAAAAGAAGAAATACGCATTATACAGATGATTGTACATATTTTGGATGCCACTGTGGGATTGCCGGTGTTGTCCGACACACTTTTAGAGTATGGCTCTGATTTCGGTGACTTTGTGCGAGAGCATATCGGAAGAATCAGCGGCGGGGATGAAGCCAAGGAATGTGAATTTTATCAAAAGGAATCGGAAATTTATCAACTGCTGCAGCCGGGAATCGGGGAAAACTTTATTCCCATCAGCAAGGAGATTGCCCAAAGGCTCTATGAGCTGATGAACAGTAATATTGACATTCCGTCGGCGGATTTATTGGTGGTGCATTTTACCTGCGGGCAGGGAGAATATCTGGCTTTGCTTAAGATGAATTTTAAGGCGGGTTATACCCATAGAACGTTGTCCAGGGAAGAGGGAAATGTCAATGATATTATTTCCTATAAGGCGGTTCTGCCTACCCAGTCTCAAAGGCTGACGGAGGCGGCGGTGATTGACCTTAATACCTTAAGACTCTGGGTGGTGGAGAAAAAATATGAGGTAAATGGAGAGAAGACCAACTATTTTTCTTATTTATTTTTAAAATGCTCCAGTCAGCTTTCCCATAAATCCAAGCTGAATATCGTGACCAAAGCCATCGATAAGGTTCAGCGGGAGGGCCTTAAGGAGTGGGAGACCTATGAAGCCCAGATGCAGGCCAAGGCCATTATTCAGGAGGAGCTGGCCGAAAAGGGAGGCTTCGTGGTAGAAGATTTGGCGGATAAGGTTTTTGAAGAGCAGGCGGATTTGCGGAATGCTTTTCAGGAACAGATGGAGAAGTACGACATGGTAAGGCAGGAGGTTATTCCTCAGAGCGAGGCCACTACCAGAAAGTATCAAAAGCAGCATCTTTTGACGAATACAGGCATTGAAATCAAAATTCCCATGGAGCAGTACAGAGACGCAGGCAGCGTGGAGTTTATCACCAATGAGGACGGAACCATTTCCCTCCTGATTAAGAATATTGAACATTTGGAGGCAAAGTATTAGTTAAAGGAAGGATGGAAACAGTATTGGAAAATATTATTACTTATGTGGAAAAATATAAGGATACGGATTTTGGTCAGATGCCTTTTCATGAGGTAGACGCCCTGGTTTTATCTCAGTTTATTTATCTGAAGCTGGACGGGCTGGTTCCCCATCATGAGGACTGGGAAACAGTAGAGCCTTTGAAGCTGTGCCATATGGCAGCGCTTATGGATGAAGAAAAGGTGTTTATGGATAAACGCTACGAAAAGGATAACCGGGCACTTTTTCGGGCTATGCAGGAAAGCGTTCGGTTTGGCGGAATGCGGATGCACTTCTATTCCAATATTGTCAGTGTGGTTGCAGAAACCCAGTTTGCGGCCATTACGATTTTTCTGGAAAACGGACCTGCGGTAATCGTATTTAGAGGGACGGATGAATCCCTGGTGGGCTGGAAAGAGGATTTTAATATGTGTTTTTCCGAACCGGTAACGGGACAGGACTTAAGCGCCCTGTATTTAAAGCAGGTAGGGGAGCTTTTGGAAGGAAAATTTATGGTGGCGGGCCATTCCAAAGGAGGGAATTTTTCGGTTTATGCCTCCATGAATGTGGAGGAGGAGATTCAGAACCGGATTGAAAGGGTTTACAGCTTCGACAGCCCGGGCTTTCGTCCTGAGATTCTGGACAGTGTGGACTTTAACAAGATTAAGGGCAGGATTCATAAATTTCTGCCCCACTCCTGTGTGGTAGGTATGCTTTTACAGAGCCAGGAAGCCTACAGGGTGGTGGAATGTGCCA
>JBNMJJ010000284.1:0-3641 GCA_050873745.1 Lachnospiraceae bacterium
ATCCCAAACCTCAGATTGACCAAGAGCCTGCTTCATTTCCACTTCTCCAAAATCCTGCTCTATCTGCCAATGCTCCCAGGAATCCAACGCCTCTTTTTGCTGCAGCCGATACCCGAAATACAATTTTTTTCCTGTTAAACCATCCTCAGGTATTACCGGAACCCCTGCTTGTGATGCCAGTCTTTTCAAAAATTCCCAGTCCGTTTCCTGATACTGCATAAACCACGTTTCAGTCTTTTTATCAGCTTTTTCTGACCAGATAGCATATCCCTCAGCCCCTTCTAAACAGCTGTTTATTATCTTTTGATATGAAATTCCTGTTTCCTGAAAAGAACGAGTATGTCTCCCTATATCCAGCAGATAACTTCCTGTTTTCATTTCCAAAGTCAAAACAGACAACTGATTCTCCTTTTGCATATGCAATGCAGTTAAAAGACCGCAGAAAAATCGTTTTTTTTCTCCATTTTCCAATACTGCATCTACATATACCCAGGATTCTTTTTCTGCCATCCTTTGGTATTCCTTCTCCTTTTCCTGCTCGATAATACCGGTAATCTTCAGGCTGCCATGCTGGTTAAGCTCCTTTCCCCCTTCTACCTCAAGTACATTGATATAAGCAAATGGTTCAACTACTATTCCTTCAGCGCGCATTCTTCATCCTCCTTCCATTCTTGAATCGTATTCCACATCATTAATACGATATTTCTCCATTCTGAATGTTTTTGATAAGCACAATTAAAACTTCCCTGGAGAAGTCTTCCCTTTATTTTCATCACCAGGCTCATATTGTACAAATCACTGTCCAGTGCATGACTGCGGAAGCTAAAATATGCCCCTTCTTTTTTTCCCAAGTTTTTTACAGGATAGATTCGGTAATCAGGATGTACTCGTTTGATTACTCTCATTATTCTTTCTGCTATGGATTCCAAATCCTCCTTACCACTCTCCTCAGGAAACAGCGTAAACCCTAAATTTACATCAAGTTCAGGAGTCGTCAAAATAATCTGAGGACGAAATTCCGACGGATATTTGACTTTGGCATACTCCATCGGCATACCTCCCATATTCTCCGGTAAGCTAATAGAAAAGGCATTCATAAAAACCTGCTGTTCAAACTTCAAAATTTTCCCCCCAAGGTAAATTCCCGTGTCCAAAGTATTAAATTGTTTTTTTCTTTCCTCTTCACGAATATTGAGAATTTTCTCGTCTGTGCAATCTACCATATTGTTATTATTGCTTCTCATAGGCTACCCCCACACCGATTGTCCCTCGTCTGAGTATGCTTTCCAGCAAATCCATCCTTACCATTATTCTGCTCTGATTATCTTCCCTTACCTCAAAAATCACCCTGTTTTGAAAAGTATTATTCTTTTGGGTAATGGCTTCCCTGAAATTAACCGCTTCCTTGCGGCATCCTTCTGCCTCTTCCAAAAATGGCAGATAATATACTTTATTCTCCTTTCTCCTCTTAGCATAAAAAATCATTCTTACAAACTGAATAGATGTATCGTATTTCTGTATTATGTCCTTCACTGTTTCACTTACCATAAAGCAGGGAAAAGTAACTATATCCGTAAACACCATGTGTTGATGTTCTTCCACCAATAAAAGTGAGTGTTTCGGTATGTCGTAGAAACTTGTCCTCTCCAGAGTTTTCCTGTCAAACCTCCCATACCATTTTAATGGACATGGCGGAATGTATCTTTTATCTGCAAATATCTCAAAATATTTCATTAAATCCACCCTATCTGCTCCTGTTCTTCCATATAGCCGCCATATAACAGGGGAATCCCCCTGTCCTTTGGGGCAATAACTGCTTTAAGAACTGCTCCAAAGTGAATATAAATCAATTCCAGATACCATCTTCTCACCGTTTCCCGCTCACCATCTGAAACCCGAATAAATTGCAGTGACACTTCCTCTTCCAGACTCTGTATATCCTTTTCACAGTCAACGAACAGCGGTGAAAAATCCAGTTCTCTATTCGGCGGCGCCTCTTCCAAAAATATAATTTTACTATGGCAGGAAGCGAGAAAAATATGACTTCCTGTAATATAACTGCTTCTGAGATAAGAAACAGCAATCTTTTCCTCTTCTCGGCAAATATGTTCCCGATAGGCAACGGTTGAAAGAATATCCCTTATCCTTTCGCTAAGGTTAATATGCTCTCTCCCCACCGCCTCCTTCATCAGATTAATTCTTCTGTGTAAAAGCCTGTCCGCCCTGCCTTCCAGACACTTATATATTTCAAAAAAGTGTTCCTTCAATTACTCTTCCCTCCTCTTATTCTCCTGTACGTTCTCTGTCCAGCCTAATCATATCCTCTTTCCCACCAGCGAATACCTTCCTTCTCTCTGCCATCCGGCTCCTTCTCTACCGTCCCGCTGAGAAAAAAGCGCATTTGGGGAACCATCAGCTCCGTTCTTATCTGGGTTGTCTTCCCCTCCTGTGCCAGAGTAACGTTCAATAAGTAGGTATAACCGGAAACATAGTAGAGCGAAAACGTATAAATCTTTCCCTCCAGCTCCTTAAACCACAGCTGTATCGGCATTATCGGCTGTCGTCCCAGAATATTTTCATCCAGATAGCATTTGCTTAGGACTTTCAAGCCCTGATTACCAATGTCACAATAGCCTATTGCCAGCATTCCCATTATCTTCCTACGCTCATCATTCTCAGGTAAAACAAGCCTTCTTTTTATGTAGGCCGGCTCCCCCATGTTTGCATAATCTACTTTATACACCTGGGTTCCAAACTGCTCATTGCTGTATTCATTCTCCTCTGCATCCAGATGAAACTCTGTACATTTTTCCTCATCCCCCTGATACATGATGATGTCCTGCTCTTCTCCCCTCTCTATGGTTTGGGAGGAGGTAAGCTCCTCCCTGATTCCCTCAAGATAAGCCTCCACCGCCTCTGTCTCCTCTTTCTGCCCGGAGGCTTCATGCAGCTTAACCCAGCCATATTCCTCCGGCAGATAACGCACCGCCAGGTACTCCGGCGGCGACTGGAGGCCCACTCTGTAGATTTCCAGTCCATCATAATTCTGGGTATTCACATTTTTAATGGGGTTAATAAAGTACAGTTCATTTTCGTAAGGGATTACCGCCCCGTCCGTTCGAGGCCGTATTTTTGCAAACCTGCTTATCGGCACATACTCCTCACCCTTTTTTTCCACAAACAGTATCTCTTCGTCTCGAAAGAGCATATAATAGGTTTTCTTCTGATGATGGATGGCAAGGGCATAATCCTTCTCATAACCGGGGACAGTCTGATCCTCCTCGTACCTCCAGGGGCCCACGGCTTCCTCTGTTCCCCTGTTTGCCAACGGGTCCCACATAACTCTCAGTATGTCGCTTCCCCCCATCTCTTTTACCTTGTCCCTGTAGATACTGAATATTACCCTGGTCCAGTTAGCCTCGCCGCGCCAGTTATTATGGGTGCCATGCTCTTTCAAGATAAAAATTAATTCCTGAACCTCCTGCCACAGGCCGGGGGGCATAATATCCGCTTTCCAGGTTTCCCCTGCCGCTTCCCTTTTCTCTGCCGCCAGGATATGGCCCTCTACGGCCTTTCTCAATGCCGGCGTATACCACTCCTCTCCATTTTTTATCACGATGCTTTGGTCCATCTGCTTATAG
>JBNMJJ010000285.1:0-3633 GCA_050873745.1 Lachnospiraceae bacterium
AACCGTATCAAGCTGATGCTGTCTACGGCAAAGAAGAAGCTGGAGCAGTCTGCCAATCATCCTGTTAGCCGGCAATCCGAAGGGCAGCAGCCTGTAGCTGCTCAGGGAACTTCCCCTGCGGAGCCCTCTGTACAGCCCTCGTCCCTGCAGTCTCCCGTCATGGAGCCTGTGGTTGAGTAAAGCAAAGACCGTTACAATACTCGGAAGGAATGAGAATACTGCCAGGCTTTTGCCTGGCAGACATTAAAAAACCCCTTCCGCAGAATTTTTCTTCTGCGGAGGGGGTTTTAAAATCTACAGAATCTCAATCTGGCAGGATTCCATGGTCAGCAAAGCCGCCTCGTGCTTTTGAGGCGTTACTCCTGCACAGCAAGAGGAATCCACACTGATTCTGGCCTCCGGAAAATTAGCCTTTAACAGCAGGGCGTTAGATACCACACAAATGTCCGTACACAGCCCAATCAACTGAATCTGTATTTCCTGGTGGCCATATTTCTTTTTTATTGTCTCTGCCAGGTCGACGGAGCCAAAGGCAGGCTTTGTGACTGCTGTATAACCTTTTTCCTCCAGAGCTTCTTTTACCTTCTCATTCAGCTCCCATCCCTTAGTGCCTCGAATACAATGAGGCACAGGAAGGAGTTGTCCCTCCTGAGTATCCATATAATCTTCCTCATGAGTATCCAGAGTGGCAAAAATTTCACCTTCGAAATTTTTAATTTTTTCTACTGCATTTTCTACAATTTCCTGGGCTTGCGGCGTTCCTAACGCTGCATCGATAAAATCATTCTGCATATCTACAACGATTAATAGGTTTTTCATCCTGGTTTCCTCCTGTTAGCAGGTTTTAACACTAATTCGATAGCTTTTAAATCTTCATCTGTTAATGCCATGTTCTCACACCCTCCTTGTGATTAGTTGTTAATACTATGTATTATATCATTAGTTGGACGCAGAGTCTATTCGGTTATCAAGGTGCTGCAAAACAGCAAAATATACTTTTTCCTTTCAGCTTCCCAAAACAACGGCCGCAATATAGTTGCCCGAAGTGGACAAATATGGTACAATTAACGGCAAATCCAAGGAAAGAGACAGGATGAAAAGCTATGCCGATTAAGATACAGAGTGATTTACCCGCAAAACCCATATTGGAGAATGAAAATATTTTCGTCATGGATGAATTCCGTGCAATTCATCAGGATGTTCGTTCGTTACAGATTATTATTCTTAATCTGATGCCGGTAAAAGAGGAAACAGAGCTGCACTTGTTAAGAGCCTTGTCCAACACCCCGTTACAGGTGGATGTGACCTTTATGAAGATGAACAGCCATGTTTCCCTGAATACTTCCAGCACACATTTGAATAAGTTTTATAATACCTTCAATGAGCTCAAAATGCACAAATGGGATGGAATGATTATTACCGGCGCTCCGGTGGAACAGCTTCCTTTTGAAGAGGTGGACTATTGGGAGGAGCTCTGTACCATTATGGATTGGAGCAAAACCCATGTAACCAGCACTTTACATATTTGTTGGGGAGCCCAGGCCGGCTTATACCATCACTTTGGTCTGGATAAGGTATTGCTTCCGGAAAAACTGTTCGGTGTTTTTGAGCATAGGGTTTTGAATCAGAAAGAGCCGTTGGTAAGAGGGTTTGACGATTACTTTATGATTCCGCACAGCCGGCATACCACTACACCCGTTGAGTCTATTCATCAGTGTCCTGAGCTTACGGTTTTAGCGGAGTCCGCAGAGGCAGGCGTACTGCTGGCGATGACAGAGGAGGGAAAACAGATTTTTGTCATGGGACATCCCGAATATGACAGGCTGACCCTGAAAAATGAATATTTCAGAGATAAAAATAAGGGACTTCCCATCAAGCCCCCGAAGAATTATTTTCCGGGAGACGATGATACCCAAAAGCCCAAGCTGCAGTGGCAATCTCATGGGAACAGTCTGTACTGCAACTGGCTGAATTATTATGTATACCAGATAACCCCGTATGAGCTGTAAAAGAATACGGCGAATCATAATTATGAAGCAACAGCGCAAAAGATAGAGCCACTGTATAGTGACTCTATCTTTTTTGATTGATTGGCTGTATGCCTTCTTTTCTGGAATTATGCGTCTGATTCTGATTTTCAGGTGTAACTTTTTGCGTAATACTATTGAACTTATCATGATTCTTTTGTTCTTGAATCTGTTTCTGAATCTTCTTATCCACTATTTATCACCTCAGAAACAGTATTGGTAAACATATAACAGACTATACATGGAAAAACTATCATGGCATAATTTAATTATACAACATGAATTATTTTGTATATGTCCAGCGAAAAGCCCCTGCCTCCTACAAATACTGCTGCATAAACTCCTCCTCCGTCAGAATAGCCACCCCAACCTCTCTGGCCTTTTTGTTCTTGGAGGAGTTGGAGGCAGAATCATTGTTGATAAGGGCTGTGGTTTTAGCCGATACGCTCCCGGCCACCTTTCCCCCCAGGGCTTCAATCCTCTCCTTCAGCGCATTTCGGTTTTCAAAATGATTCAGACTTCCGGTGATGGCAAAGGTTTTTCCCGCCAAAGTCTGGGTGCTTTCGTCCACTACTTCAATCTCAATATCCAGTTCATCCACCAGCGCCTTGACCAGCTCTCTGTGCTTCGGCTCCGCAAAATAATCACAAAAGGTACCTGCAATGACCTCACCCACTCCGTCAATCTGGCTCAGTCCCTCCACGTCTGCATCCATCATCGCCTCTAAATCATACTTGTACTCCCTGCAAATCATCTTTGCGTTTGCCAGACCAATGTTGGCAATTCCCAGAGCGTAAATTAATCTGGGCAGGGTAGTCTTTCTCGCCTTTTCGATGCTCTGCAGCAGATTGGAACAGGATTTTTCTCCAAAGCCCTCCATTTCTTCTATTTCCTGTCGGTATTTTTCCAGATGAAAAATATCCGTAAAATCATGCAAAAAGCCTTTTCCAATAAATTTCTCCAAAGTAGCCTCGGAAAGGCCGTCTATATTCAGGGCATCCCGGCTGACAAAAAGAGTAAAGGCTTTAATCTTCTTTGCACTGCATTCCGGGTTCGTGCAGTACAAAAGCTGCACCTCATTCGTCTCCCGAAGCTGTGTACTGCCACCGCAGGCAGGACAGCAGGAGGGAATTTCCACCTTTCCCGAGCCGGTGAGATTTTCCGCAATCTGGGGAATAATCATATTGGCTTTATATACGGTAATGGTATCTCCGATTCCCAGCTTCAGGCTTTTTAAAATACTGATATTGTGTACAGAAGCCCGGCTTACGGTAGTTCCTTCCAGCTCCACCGGCTCAAAAATAGCCACCGGATTTATCAATCCAGTCCGGCTGGGGCTCCATTCGATTTCCAGCAAACTGGTTTCCTTTATCTCATCCGCCCATTTAAAGGCAATGGAATCCCGGGGAAATTTAGAGGTTCTTCCCAGCGATTTCCCGTAGGCAATATCCTCAAAGGTCAATACAAGTCCATCGGAAGGCACGTCGAAGCCTGGGATTTTTTCTTCAAAATAACCCACTGTTTCCACGATATTTTCCGGTGTCACCCTGCGATATTCCACCACCACAAAGCCCTGCTCTTCCAGAAAAACAAACTCCGCCTGGCG